>JBBSFO010000209.1:0-8024 GCA_038238655.1 Thermomicrobiales bacterium
CCATTGATCGCGACGATCACATCGCCTTTCCGCAGGCCCGCCTTCGCAGCGGGTGTGTTCGGGCTGATTTCGCTGATGTACGCGCCCCGCCCCACCTGCACATTCAGTTCTTCGCCACGCGCGAGTGTCAACAGCTCGGTCGTGATTCCAAGATAGGGCCGGGTCACCTTACCTTCCGCGACGATAATGTCCGCCAGCCGTTTCGCGTAATTCCCCGGGATGGCAAAGCCGATGCGCTCCGCCTGATTCGTGCGGATCGTGCTTGTCGCAATGCCGATGACTTCGCCGCGCGCGTTAACGAGCGGTCCACCGCTGTTCCCGGGGCTGATAGCGGCATCTGTCTGCACCATGCCGTCCATGCCGCCGATCGAGCGATCCGTGCCGGAAATGATGCCGCGCGTGATGCTCGTCTCGAATTGCAGCGGGCTGCCGATCACGACTACCCGCTCCCCGGAACGGACAAGCGACGAATCACCAAAGATCGCGACCGCCGCGACATCCACCGGATCAATTCTGACCACGGCGATATCGGCCACCGGGTCCTGCCCGATGAGTGTCCCGGCGACGATTTTGCCGCCAGGCAAAGAAACTTCGATTGTTTCCGCGCCGTCTATCACATGCCGGTTGGTGATGATGTCGCCGCGCGTGTCGTAGATGATGCCGCTACCGGCATTTGCCTGTCGCGCCGTCGCGGCGTTCGGATTGATTTTCTGCCGGTTGCTGATCGTGACGACCGCCGGGCTGACCGCCGTATACAGCCGCTCCGGGTCGAATGTCGGCGGCGGCGCGGTCACGGAAGAAACGGGCGTAGGTGCGACGGTAGGGGGAATACCGGGCGGAGACGGCGGGATAATCGTCGCGCCACTCGCGATAGCCGGAGTGGATGCGGTTGGCGTCGCGGGCGTGATGGTTGAATTCGCCACCGGGGTTTGTGCAATGGCAGGCGGAGCGGGCGAAGCCCTGCGGCGAACCCCTGCGTTGATACCAATACCGACGATTGCCGCCACCAGCACAGTTACGATCAGCGCGACCACTGCAACGCGACCGGACCTATGTCGCGCTGCCATACTACACCCCTCGCACGGAATCGTCGGATTTCGGGCATGAAAAAAGACGGATCGGGAGCGGCCATTGGCTCCGGGTGTGTGGCAGGTGGGTGCGGCTTCCTGTTATCCGTTCGACCGTCACCGCCAACCATTCCCGATCTCGTCTGTGCACAGTATCATGCCCTTCACTGAATCCTGTCTGAGCATTTCCTGAAAATTTCCTGAAGATTTTCTGCACCACCCACGAAGAGCACGAAGGAGAGAAAAAGAAGGGAAAGACTTCTTACCTTCGTCTCCCTCTTCGTGTCTTCGTGGTTCAAATTCCCCTTACCGCTCTGCTGCCGGATAGGTGCCGAAGCGCGCTTGCCGGAACCGCCAGTTCAGGAAGATCGCGCGCATGATGAACTGCACCCAAGCGTACGTAAACAGCCAAATTACGCCGTACTCCAACCAAAAATGCCCGAAATCCACGCTCCCTTTCGGGATCAACGGCAAGCCCACGAAACGAATCAGCAGGAAGAGCAACACGCCCTCGATGCCCTGCGAAATGAAGAAGAACAGGCCCGGCCAGTCGTTGTCCCATCGCCGCCGCGTGATCGCCTGGTAGAGCAAGTCCCAGAAAAAGCCGAACACGATCACATACGCGACGACGAACTCCGGGATCCAACGGTTGCGGTGCGAGTACGAGATAAACGCATTGTAGCGCCAGACGAATAGCAGCCCGATCATCCCGCCGAGCAGGCCGATTAAATACAGTCGCGTCTGCCAGCGGCCAACAATGTTTGGCGTCATGGGGCAACCTTTCGGACCCATTTAGTCCACTGATACAGCGAGCGGAATGGGCCGAGACGGCGCACTCCCGGCGATGTCGCTTTGATGAGGTGTTCGACGATCACCGCCGCCGCCGCTTGCAACCCAAGGAAGGTGTCCGCCCCCGCGAGCGGCCCGCCGAGCGTCATCGCGCCGACCGCGAAGAACCGTCCGGGGCCGTTCCGCATCCCCGGCACCTCCATGTCATTCGTGACGTGGATACGGCCTAATTTATTGACATACAACCCGTAGTGATTGACGGTGTCCTGGAGGAGGGGATTGCGATTGACTTTGGCGTCCAGACCCGTCGCATCAACGATGTAATCCGCGATCAAATCGGTTGTCCCGCCGAATGGCCCTTTCGCCCGAATCCGCGTCGCGATCCGGTCATCCGGTGCACGCTCCACACCGATCACATCGCCAAATTCGATCTTGTACCAGCCCTCTTGAATGCCTCGCTCGACGAGACGCACCCAGTCGCCGCGCTGCGCGGTCGTCGTCCCGCCCCAGTCGGCCATCAGGCCGAGGCGCGTTTCCTCGTCCGCCTTCTCGATATACGCCCGCTGCTCGCCGCCCCAGCAGCCCTTCGGCCAGTTGAACGGCTGGATCTCGACATGGTGGATCACCGGACGCGTCGCACCACGCCACGTGTGTCCCATGGTGATCGGCGTCCGCATCAGATGCAGGATGGCGATGTTCGGGTTCTTCGCGCGCGCCTCGCTGATTCGCTGGATCAGGCGCGACGCGACGATGCCGCGCCCGCGTAGGAGTACGACGCCACCGTACTGCTCCAGACGTTGGTAAACATAATCATGGGATTCGTAGCCATTGATAACGTGCTCGAAGTCACCCGTCCGCTCGCGATACTCCTGCAAGTCCGGCAGGAATTGGAGCGCGGGATACCCCGTCGCGAGGTGAATGTAGTTCGCGAGCAGGATCGCGTAGGAGTGCTGCTGATCGTCGCTCTGCGAATAGGCGATGGCATAGCGACCATCGTCCGTCTTGCGGATCGCACGGATGCGACCGAAGCGCCAGATGTTGTCCCACCCGATCCGTTTCGCCTCGCGCGCTGCCGAGGCGAAAACCTCACCCGCGATGGGCGTGTACGTCTGCGCGGCGCTCGGTTCGCCGAGCACTTGCCAGAGCACCTGGATCGCATTGCCCCAATGGCCCGTCCAGAACGATTGCCACGCCTCGCGCGCCGCGTATCCTGGCGTGCCCCAAATGTTGTCCGGCGTAGATTCCGAGTTGGAGCGCAACCGCTCGTGCGGCGGGATTTGCGAGTTACGCGCCAATGTCTGGTATCGTTTGAACGGCTCGGGGTAGATGCCGAGGGAGATGATTGCGCCCGGATCTACTCCGTGAATGATGAGATTGTCCGCCATGATAAAACTGCCCCAGCCGCCGCCGAGCAGCGCGTAGGTCGTCGTGTAGACGGGAAGGCCCGTCTGCCCGAGCGCCGCGACCGAGACAAACTGCTCGTCGAAGATCGGTGGCGGGAAGGAGCGCGCCGGGGCGCGGGGCGCTGGCGTTCCGAGGACGGTCTGATCGTCCCGATTTTGCGCCGGAATAACGGTTGTATGGTCGGCTTCCGGTGGCGCGAGCACGCCGGGTGACACGACGCCGCTCATCATCGTCGCCGCATCCATCGCGATGACGGCCTCCCGGTTGGTCCGGTGGGGGGTGGCAACGACTGACGTAGCGCCAAGAGAGACCGCGAAGGTCGTGTTGCCGATCCGTACCTGATCACCGTTGCCGAGTGTCGCGCGCGGTGACCGCACGCCATTGATGAAGGTGCCATTGCTGCTGCGGTCGGTCACGACGACCACGCCGTTCTCGGCGGTCAACGCGGCGTGCGCGCGGGAAACCTCCGTGTCATCAAGGGTGATACCGCTCGCGGAGCCACGCCCGATAATCAGCGGCAATGCGAAGGTCCGGCGCATCGGCTGACCCGTCGCGCCGTCTATCCAGGCAAGCGTCACGTCCGAGGCGAAGGGGGCGCTCTCGCGTACGGAAAGTTCGTACGGGCCGATCCGCACGCTTTCTCCGCCCGCGAGGATGGCGCGCTGCTGGCGCTCGCCGTTGACGAACGTACCATTTGTGCTGCTATCGGTTACGACGATCTGCCCATTTTCCCGCGCGAAGGTCGCGTGGCGGCGGGAGATCATCTCGCTCGCGAGGACGACCGCATTATCTGCCGCACGACCAACGGTCGCGGGCAATGCTACCGTCTCCTCGCGCAACTCTCCGGTTATGGAATCGGTCCATCCCAGGGTGATCATGCCATCGCTCGAACGCACCGCATCGCCTCCTCGGTATCTCATATGCGTGGAGAAACAGGATTAAAAACCGGGTAGCACTGTTTCAGCATTAACAAGCGCTGTGCCACACCACGGACAATCTTGCAGCGAGCCGTCCACCTCGCGGTGACACGTTGGGCAACTAACCAACCGTCCATTTCGGAGTTCGATGATCCCGTTGCGCTGGAGAATCGAGCTTTGTACGGTCGTGACGACGATCGTCACCTCGCCAAGCGTGATCACATCGCCGGGGCTAAGATACCGCTCGCCGTTGAGCGCACGTTGGTTCACCGTAATCGGATTCCGGCCAGATGTCACGTCCGCGATCACAAACCGGCCACCCTTCTCGGTGATTCGCGCATGCTGCCGTGAGACAGTTGGAGATACGATGACAATTGCCGCCGATGCATCACGACCAATAATCACCGGCTCACCACTGACAATCGTTTCGTCGTGGGTATGCCCGCCCAAATTCCAGTGCAATTTCATCAGCGGCCCGTCGGTCGGCTGACCGATGCCCCGTACAATAGCGACGCGGAGCGTGACGTCGCCGAGCTGCACGGTATCACCCTCCTTGAGCGGCGTTTCGGCGGCGATCGTCCGACCATTGACGATTACCGCGTTCCGCCCACTCGTCAGATCGGCGATCGCGAAGCCGTCCGACCGCCGTCGCACCTGCGCATGCTTGCGCGAGACGGTCGGCGACTCGACATGAACGGCGCATCCGGCCTCCCGTCCGATGATCGCGGGTGCGTCGTCGCTGATATGTCCCTCCCGCGCTGCGCCCGCCAATTGCCACTGCATCGTCAGTTCCGCCATCGCCGTTCCCCTCTCCGAAACCCAGGTGCCGAGTGGTACGCCTGTCTCCTTCATTCCCCTTCCCGACGGGAAAAGGTCAGGGAGTCAGGGAGTCAGGGAGTTAATCCGTTATTGGTTACTCCAGAACGGAAACGCGGCGCACACTTCTCTGTACCAACAGGTACCTCCCGTTATCGTGATGTGACGTACGCGCATTGTCGTGCCTGCCCCAATCTTATCCGAAAACAAAGACGACGCAAGAGAATCAATCGTTCCGCACGCAATCCTCTGTAGGTAGTTGCTGATTCATGTGCGAGCAAGCGGATGCGATCAATTCCGTTCCCTACTTTTCAGCACGCGTAACGTCCTGCACCCCAACACCCTTTAACTCAACACTCTGTTTATATCAGGCACGTTTGTGGCTCTTCCATACGTTGACACCTCTCATGCCGCTCGGTATCCTGAACACACTGTTCGATGCCTGATATCCCTACACACCTCGGTAAAGGAAGCAATCGCAAGCGAAATATGCAGGGTCGTCCGCGTCCGTCCTACCCGAGATCGAAGGGAGCGATGCCGCGTCTTGCGTGCTATCACAGGAGGTAGTGGCACGGGTGACTGCCACGACGGTACGACGTTCGCCCCGCACTCTACGATGTCAGTGTGAGACCAAGTGACGAAGCATTACGTACGCATGCCCGATTGCGTCCGGAGAACCGGTCGCGTCGGGCACGTGTCGAGTCGGTGGCGGATGGGTCCGTGATGGTAGCGTCATGGCGAGTGGCCGAGAGAGGGATTTTGCACAATGGAAGCCGATTCAATCCTTCTGCATTTGATTATTGATCTGGCTATCATCATCGTCGCGGCGCGGTCGCTCGGGTGGGTGGCGAAGAAGCTCAAACAGCCCGCCGTGATCGGCGAGATCATCGCCGGTATCCTGCTCGGCCCCACGGTGATCGGGCGCATCTGGCCGAGCGTACCGGCACGACTCTTCCCAGCGGAAGTGCCGCTGAAGTCGTTCGCCGATATCGGACTCGTCTTTTTTATGTTCCTGGTTGGTCTCGAACTCAACCCCGAACTAATGCGCAAAGAAGGCCGACGAGCGCTGCAAATTTCCGTCAGCGGCATCTTCGCGCCCTTTTTCCTCGGCATCCTACTCGCCATACAGATGACCGGCGTGAACAACGGCGGCAGATTCGTTGATTCCACAAAAGGACATCCACCGACGCTCACCTTCGCGCTCTTCATCGGCGCTTCGATGTGCATCACGGCCTTCCCGGTACTCGCACGGATGCTGGTCGAAACCGGGTTATACAAACAATCCTTCGGCACCGCTGCCCTGTGCGCCGCCGCTGTGGATGATGCCATCGCCTGGATTCTCCTTGCCAGCGTCGTCGGGCTGACGCGTACCGGTTCGGCGAGCGCCGCGATCCCGGTCTTTTTGCTGGCAGCTTTCTTCGTCCTATGTATGTTCTTCGTCGGCACGCGCCTACTGAACCTGCTGGCGAAGCGGTACGATGCCGTGGGACATCTCACCGTGGATATGGTCGCGATCATCCTCGCCGGCGTCCTGTTGTCGGCCTTCGCCACGCAACGCATCGGCATCCATTCGATCTTCGGCGCGTTTCTGTTCGGGGCGATCATGCCGAAGCGTTCCGGTATGACGCGCGAGCTGACCGACAAAGTGGAAGACTTCACCGTGATCGTCCTCCTGCCGGTCTTCTTTGCCGTTACCGGCCTGCGCACCAACCTCTTCTCGCTCAACAGCCCGTCGCTGATCGGCTGGCTCGTGGCGATCGTCCTGGTTGCGACGATCGGCAAATTCGCCGGTTGCGGGATTGCTGCCCGGCTCACCGGCTCTTCCCGGCGCGATTCCGTCGTCCTCGGCGCCCTTATGAACACGCGCGGCCTGACCGAACTCGTCATCCTCTCCATCGGCCTGAGCCTCAATGTCCTTTCCGACCGCACCTTTGCGATGATGGTGATTATGGCCCTGGTGACGACAATCATGGCCGCACCCATCGTTAATCGCCTCACCTCGCGTGAAGAGCAGATCCGCGACCTCGTCGGCGAAGCGCCGAATATGGCGATTGTCCCGGCGGCGCGCGTCCTTGTGGCGATCGGCAACCCACAGAATGCGCCCTCGCTCGTGGACGCGGCGATTCGCCTCACCGGCGGCAAGCGACCCGCCGAACTCTTGCTCGTCCGGCTGATCCCAACGCCCCGCGCGCCCGAGTTCCGCACTGGCTTGCTCGAAGCGGAAAGCCAGGTCGAGGCAGCAGTTGAATCTATGCGCCCACTGGTGGAGCAGGCGGCGACGGCAGGTGTCGTCGCGCGGCCGATCTCGTTTCTGTCGGATGATGTCAGCCCGGACCTTGCCCGCATCGCGCGCGATCAGCACTGCGATACGATGCTGCTCGGCTGGCACCGGGCGTCGCTCCCGAAGCACGTCATCCAGGCGCTCGTCCATCGCATCTTCACGCTCGCATCGTGCGATGTCGCAGTCTTCGTGGACCCGGCGGGCATCGGCATCCGCCCCGATGGAGACCACCCGGTCGTCATCTTCCTCGAAGCCGGCGCACACGACACTGGTGCGATCCGCCTCGGTATGCGGCTCGCGGAGGATATGCAGACCAGCGTGAAACTGACGGGGTACGTCGGCGATCAACGCGGGCGCGCGTTGACCGTCGCGTCCGAAGAATTAGCGGATCGCGCCGACGCGCTCCGGCAGCAGAGCGGCCGCTGGGTCGTCCCCGTGTTCGTCGGGCGCGATGCCCTAGACGCTGCGGGCAGCGAGACGGCAGATGGCGCGGTCGCGGTTGTGCCCGTCGGGAGTGACTGGCACAGCGAGGAAGATTTTGGCCACCCCACCGCCGAACTCGCCGAACTGACCGCCTGCCCGATGTTCGTCGTGCGCGCCGCCGATGCGATGAGCGCCCCGACGAATGGCAAGCGCCGCATGGGCCGGGCAACTCGCGAGGCTGTTTCCGCTGGGGATTGAGGACATGGGCAATGCAATGGAACGGTTTTCTGGTGGCGACCTTTAGTGTGCCACAGAGAGGCAGGCGAA
>JBBSFO010000210.1:0-8019 GCA_038238655.1 Thermomicrobiales bacterium
CCCGCCGTGCGATTCGATATACGGGTAGACATTTTCTAGTGCCGTTTCGACCTGCTCCCGCTCGTCCACGGCCGCCAGGTCGTACATGTCGAGGAGCGTCTGCACCATCGCATCATCGGCGACCCGCGCGACAAGGCCCGGCCCGCCATATTTCGCCAGACGCTCCATCAGGCGACCGAGCGCGTAGCGGTGCACGGTGTCGATGCCGTCGAGGAGTGCGAAGACTTCCGTCCGCGTCCGCTCGTCCTCGATCTGCTCCATGCGCTCGACGCCCTCACCCACCCATTCGAGGAGATGCGCGAACTCCGCCTCGGGATCGGCGGACGGTTGCTGCACCATTTCGAGTGGAATCAGGAAGAGCGGGGTTTCGTCGCTGATGGATGCCATCGTTACGTCCCCATCAGGCGGCCGCGCAATGCGGGCAACTGTCGCGCGACATCCCGGCACAGACCGGGCAGTCCGGCCCGCACTCACCGTGGGCGGTCTTCTGCAAGTCGGTCATCTCGTCGGCGAAGCGCCGCCCCCCCTCCTTGCTCCCGCTGTCGCTGAGGCGATAGCGCCCGTCGGTCTCCTCGAGATAGCCGTCCGCGACGAGGATGGTCAGTTGCTCCTGGAGCATCGCCTCGTCCTCGGCCATGAAGGTAATGAGTGTCTGGACATCGGCATCCTCCGCGAACCCCTCGCCGCGCATCCAGTACATGGACTGCAAAATATCGTCCCGGCAGCGCAGCGCCTCGATTGGATCAACACGCGGCATCCTATGATCGGTCGCTGTCATCGCGCGCCTACCTCCTTGTGATTCCCATTTCCAACGTGCTCGGCTGTGGCGCTCACCGCATGCCGTATCCATGTGATCACTTCGTCCATGCGTTCCTCGCCGAGCGGGCTCAGGCCCAAGCCGAACTCCTTGTCCGGCGGCTCGATCTCGATCACGGTCGTCCGCCGAGGAAGGAGATCGAAATGTTGGGCAATGATCAGCAGATTCTCCAGGCTGATCACCCCCGTCACCGCCTCGCAGACGCGCGCCTGCACGTCGTCCGGGTCGAGCGCCTTCGGAATCCAGTCATACGTGACCAGCGTGCCCGGTTCCCGATCCCGCTCCATCGCGCCGACGAAGATCGCCCGGTCGAACCGCTGGCCGGGGGTCTCCTCGAACCAGTGCAGGATCGCAATCGGGCCGTAGCCGAAATCCTCGATCCGCACGTCCTCCGGCCACGCCATCGCCTGCAGCCGCTCGACCATCTCCATCCCGAAGGAGAGGTCGCGCAGATGCGCGTAGCCGACCCCGGCGATCAGGAGCACCTAGTCCTCCGCCCCACAGGCGCAGGTATTCACCTCGCGCGTCACGATCCCCTGATCGTGATGGATGTGTGTCGTGCAGGGCATGCACGGGTCGAACGAGCGGACGGCGCGCAGGATGTCGATACCCTGGAAGTTGCCTGCCGGGCTTTCCTCCAGGATCGGCGTGTTGAGCGCCGCCTCTTCGTACATGCCGGGGATGCCCCACGGGTCGCGCGGCGAGGCGTTGATCGTCGAGGGAGTGATGATCTGGTAGTTGGTGACGACACCCTTCTCCATGACGAGGTGGTGAGTGAGGAAGCCGCGCCCCGCGCCCCAGAAGCCGACGCCGCGCTGCGTGCCGCGCTTGGGCATCTCGAACTTCGTGCTGACCGCGTCCTTGCCGTCCTTCACCAGTTGGATCGCCTGCCGCCAACTGAGCAGCGCGACGAGCGCCGTGTACGCGACGCAGTAGGCGCGGCCCCGGTTGCGCTCGAAGGCATTCCAGACGTCGGGGACGTGCCACTCGAGTTCCATCTCCGGCAGTCTGCCCTTGGGCATGAGCAGCTTCAGGCTGTGGCCCGTCGCCTCGATGTAGGGGTTCTCGGGGATGAGTTGGGCCTTCGCGGTATTCCACATCCGCGCGGTGCATTCGGCGTCCATCGGCAGGCGATCCCAGCGGGGCGAGGTGGACCATGTGTACTTCTCGCGCCAGTTCGGGGCCTGCGGGCGCGGCTTGGTCTCCTTGTTCCACGGGTGGTTCGGGCTGAGTGGGGCGCCGAGGGGGTCGGTCGGGTATGGCTGGCTTTCCCACGATTCGTAGAAGGAGTGCTCGACGAACTCTTCCAAACCGACGTTGATGTTCTGCAGCTTCGTCGTGACGAGTTCGCCATTGACGATCACGCCCGGCGTCGCCCAGCGCCGCTCGCCCCACGCATTGCAGTTCTCGTACGTCGCGTCGTACGCATCGGGATCGTCCCAGACGCCGCAATCGATCAGGTTCGCCTGCGTCCGACCGACATCCTTGTACTTCGGGTCGGCATCGTAGAAGAAGTCCACGATGTCGTCGTAGACCGCCGCGCACTTCTTCGAGTAGTCGAAGAACTGCTGCACGCGCAGGTAGATCTCATTGAAGGTCGTGGTATTGACGGTGGCGCTGATGCCACCGGGTACGACCGTCTGCGGATGCGGGAACTTGCCGCCGATCAGGACGTACGCCTCCTTCGCGACGCGCGTCATGTGCAGCGCTTCGAGGTAAAGCGAGCCCGTCAGGGCGTTCATGTCGGTCATGATCGCGCCGATGGTGCCGTAGCCGTGGACGTTGGCGTGCGGCGCCGGGGTCTTCTCGGCCCGATCCCAAAGGGCGGGGTTCGTCTTGCGGACGATGTTCTCGGAGTAATCCGGCCCGGCGAGCAGGAAGAGATGGAGCGGCAGGTCGAGCAGGTATTCGAGGGCGAGGAGCATATTCCGGAGCACGATGCCCAGGGGCGGCGGGCGGACGCCAATCGCCATCTCAATCGCCAGCGCGGAAGCGGTCGAGTGGACACCGCCGCAGACGCCGCAGGCGCGGCTCGTGATATAGATGGCGTCGCGCGGGTCGCGGCCCATCATGATGATCTCGTAGCCGCGAAAAAGCGTCGCGACCGAGCGGCTCTCGATCACCTTGCGCTCCTGCATGTCCACGACCGAGTGGAAGGCGAGCGCCCCGGCGACGCGGGTGAGCGGGTCGAAGTTCTTCTGCTCGATGTGACCGTTGCGCGCGAGCAAATCCTCGATCTGGTCGCGCGTGAGCGTCGTCACGCCGCCACCGTTGAGATTCGGCGACCGCTGGAGCCCATACGGGTCGCGGATATCCTCTTTGAGAAAGGCGCGCCCGTTTTCATCGAACTCCACTGGAAGATTCTTAAAGCACATCCCTGCCCCCCGCTTCTCGTGCAAAAACGTGGTCGGCGCCCGCCAAGTGACGGTCCGTCCCTTTCAATAAATCGCGGAGCGCGACGAGCGCCCCATTGATCGTCGCAAGGTCTTCCGGCAGCGGTCGGGCATGCCCCTGAATCGCCTGCAAGCCGCCGACGAGCTTCACCAGATGACTGTCCGCCTTCCTGAGGTAGTAGGCGATTCCCACGAGGTAGACGACGAGCACGAGCACGACGATCACAATCGCGGCAATCGTCAGATAGATGAGCAGCATCTCAATCACCCCCCGCCCGGGACGCCAATGCGTCCTCGATCACACCGGAGTGCTCCTCGATCGCGGTGGCCGTGCCGAGGATGCCGACTGCGACGCCGATCGTGTCCTTGAGCGCAGCAATGTTCGCGGTGTTCCCCGCGACACCGACGCCGGCGACCAGTGTCTTCGCCGCGTAGCGCTCAATCTGGCGCGCAGCCGTGAACGCACGGTGCAAGAGATAGACCGCAAGCGGCAACACGACGACGACCGCAACGATCAAGGTGACCCACCAGATGACATAGACCGCAGTGGGGACAGCGATCGCGACGGTCATGGGGTGTTGCCTCCCTGCCGCACAACGGCCTCGATGGTCCGGACGAGATGGTCGTCAATACTTTGCAACCCACCGGCGGCGCGGGTCAGAGTGCCGTTCAACCGCGTGACCTCCGGGCCGAGGTGCCCGGTTTCTTGCTCAATGGCCCGCACGCCCATGGCGATCTTGGCGAGGTTACTGGCGCGCTTGCTGTACCCTTTCGGTTCCCCGCCGATGCTCTCCAGCGCGGCGATGATCTGGTTCAGATAGACGACGAGCGCGCCGAAGAGGACGACGACCGCGAGCGCGGAAAGCAGCGCCAAGAGCACGCTCATATCAGCCTCCGCATCCCGCCGGGGCGCACACACTGCGGGCAACCGGGGCAGCCTGCCGCGTGATCCTCAATTGCGGCGGCCGCGCCATCAATAGCGACCGCGTGCACGAGGATGTCGTCCACGACCTGATTTGTCCGGTGCAGCATCGGGATGTGGACGGTGTTATTCGCGATCCGCTGCCCGACGACCCAGATCTGCCCGACCGCGCCATCCAGCACCCGCGCGGTGCGGACGATCATCGTCAGGAGCGCGGCGACAACGAGGATCACCACAATGCCAATGGCGAGGGAGATCCACCAAAGAGTATAAGCCGCGCGTTCGCTTGCCGCGAAAAGTGGCAGATATGCCATCGTCATCACCCTCCGAATCCGGGAACTGCTGGCGTCTCGTGGAGGGCACCAGCGATCCGGCCGCCGTGCGCCTCGATGCTCTCCGCCGTCGCCAGGATCTCCCCGGCGACCTCGTTCGTCGTGCTCAGCGCCCAGATGATTTTCGTGTCTTCCGCGATGGCGTCCGCCGCCGCGAGCGCCTGGAGGCCGTGGGCGACAAGGCTCCGCGCGACAAGCAGAATTGCGATCAGCAGTGCGGCGGCTATCAGGATCACCACGACCGCAACGACGAGCCAGATGGCCCAGATGGTGTATAACCCGGCGATCATCGCGTTCCCTCCATCCTATGATCCGCTGCCGTCGGGCGGCGGCACGCCACCCTCACCGTGCCGCGCAGCCTCTTCGCCGCCGGTGGTGGAGACGTCGCGGGGAACCTTCATGCCACGATGGCGCGATGGCGGGTCGGTCGGCCAATAGCGGTTCGCTTCCCGCCCCGGCCGCCGCGAGCCACTAAATTGTAGTTTCTCATAGAAGAAATGGACCGTCTTGTCGAAGGCGTTCGGCTTCTCGAGTTCGCCCCAGCCGCTGGGTACCACGCCCTCGTTCAGCGCATCCCAGCGTACCTCGCGACTAAGGGCGTGATTGCTGAGGGCGCGCAATCGCCGGATACCCGCGCCATACGTCCGGGAGGCATTACTGGAAAGGAAGGAGCCGGGTGGGGCTTTGTAGAACGGGGAGAATTTATCCGGGAAGCCCGGCATCGTGCAGCCGATGCAGGGGCCGCCGGTCTTCATGCAGCCGCCCATGTGCGACTGCGCGCCGCGCGAGACGATGTTGCAGTTCACGACCGGCCCCCAGCAGCCGACCTCGACGAGGCATTCCTTGTCCCCGTAGTTCTCGGCGAAGACGCCCTCCTCGTAGTACCCGGCGCGGGTGCAACCGCGATGCACCGTCTCATTGAAGAGCCACGCGGGCCGTCCGAGTTCATCGAACTCCGGCAGCGGCCCCATCCCTTGTAGGAACAGGAGGACGGCCGCGACGGTCTCCGTGAAGTTGTCGCCCACCGGCGCGCAGCCGGGGATATTGATGACTGGCAGGCCGAGCGCGCTGCGGTAATCCGCGCCGAGGAAGTCCATCACGCTCATCGAGCCCGTGACGTTACCCATGGCGGCGGGGATGCCGCCCCAGGTGGCGCAGGTACCGATGGCGATCACGGCCGCCGCGCCCGCCGACATCTGCTTCAAGCGCGTTGCGGTCGGAAAGGGCTGCGTGCCGCCCTCCATCACCTGATCGCCCATCGCGGAGAAGTAGCCACCTGTCGCGGCGGCGATGCGTTCGTCGGCGATAGAGCCTTCGTAGACGCAGACATACGGGGCGTCCAGTTTGCCTTCCGCCGCCAGTTCGAAGGGGTGGATGAACTCCTCGCCATTCTCGACCGCCAGCACCGGGTGATGGAGGATGACCGTCGGCAACCCGGCGATGCTGCCGGTAAGCAAATCCTCGACACTCGGGTTGGTCGCACCCGTTGCAGAAATACTGCACCCGTCACAACTCATTCCCGCCAGCCAGAAGGCGTGAACGACCTTAATCGGCCCTTCGGGTGCTCTTCGACGCTCCGGTAGTGGCTCGGCAACAGGCTCAGGTGGTGCCTCAACCGGTGCGGGTGGGGCGAAAACTGCCATCGGTGCCTCCGTTTCCCTGCGCCGCAGATGTGCAGCTGCCGCGCACGGTCGTGTCGTCATGATCCATTGTACACACCGACGGCGCAATTCCCGCTTGTGATGGGGTAAAATCGCTGTCGTCCGAATATGCGCGCCCGATCACGGGTATGGAACGCTCATGGGAGATCAATGTCCGGGAAATACGAACCGCTCTCCGAGTATCTAACGACACTGACCGGCGACGAAGTGTGCTTCACGTTCGCTGAGATCGAGGCGGTTCTCGGTGCCACCCTCCCGCCGACGGCGTGGACGCGGAGTATGTGGTGGGCAAACTCGCTACGCCCCGACCATCCGCAATCGCGTGCGTGGCTGGCAAGTGGGTGGACGGTGAGTGCGGACGTAAACAACGGCGCTGTGACGTTTTACCGCGGCACTGCGGAATCCGGGCCAGAAAAGCGCCACTATCACTGGCACGCGCCCCGGCCAACCCAGTACACCACCAAGGTGAGCATCGCGGTCTCTCGCGAGATGAAGAACGCGCTCGATGACGCCGCCGTGGATTTCGACGTCACGACCTCCGACCTCATTCGCCGGGTCATGGAAGAGTGGCTGGAGCGCCACCGGAAGAAAAGCGCGCGACTCCGCAAGCAACACGGCGGCACACGGACCTATCGACGCCGGGTGAAGATCACCGACGATTGAACGACCGGCGCATCATCGCCGCGACAGGCGCGGATTCAATGCCTCATTGAGACCGTCCGCCAGCAGATTGAACCCGAGCACCGTGAGGGTGATCGCGAGACCGGGAAACGCGGAGAGCCACCATGCACGCCGGACGAACTGCTGCGCGTCGTTGAGGAGCGCCCCCCAACTGACGATATTGCGGTCACCAAGACCGAGAAAACTCAGCCCGGCCTCCACGAGGATCGCACCCCCAACGAGCAGCGCCGCCTCGATCACAATCGGCGGCAGGGCCATCGGCAGGACGTGGCGCAGAAGAATGACCGGCTCGCGCACCCCGATTGCCCGCGCCGCGACAACATATTCGCGACTCCGCAGAGAGAGCACCTGTCCGCGCAGCAAGCGCGCAGTGCCGGGCCAGTAGGTGAGGCCAAGCAGGAGGATGATCAGCCGAATGCTGCTGCCGAAGAGTGCGACGGTGATGAGCACGAGGAAGAAGCGGGGGACGATCTGAAACAACTCCGTGAACCGCATCAGCGCATCGTCCACGAAGCCACCGAAATAGCCCGCACACGCACCGACGAGGACGCCGATCACGGTGGCGATCATCATCGTGACAACCCCGACCGTGAGTGAGGCGCGCGCTCCATGTATGACGGATCGGAAGAGGTCGCGACCGAGGTCATCGGTGCCGAATGGATGTGCCCGCGAGGGCGTCTGGAAGACCTGGTGCGAGGTCGCGAAGGGATCGCCGGGGGCGATCACACCGGCAAACAGCGCGATGAGTACGAGCGCCGCCAGCACGCCGAGACCGAACAGCGCGGCGGGTTGCGTGCGGAGGCGAATCCAAAACCCGTTGCGACCGCGTTGGCGCGTGCCGAGGACAACGGGTGTTGCCGACACCTCCTCGATTCGCTCGCCGGTAATCTCGCGCACCATCTCAGGCGAACCTGACGCGGGGGTCGAGCAGCGTGTAGACGAGATCGGTGATCAGGTTGACGAGGATGACCGTCGCGGAGACGAGCAGGAAAATCGCCATCAGCAGCGGGTAGTCCCGTTTGAGTGCGGCATCGAGGAGGAGTCGGCCGATCCCCGGCCATGCGAAGATCGTCTCGGTGAGCGCAGCGCCGGTGAGCACCAGACTGATATGTCCGCCCGTTACCGTCACAATCGGGAGGAGCGCGGTCCGCAGCGCGTGACGCCAGAGGACGGCTCGCTCCGAGAGGCCCTTCGCCCGTGCGACGGTGATGAA
>JBBSFO010000211.1:0-8007 GCA_038238655.1 Thermomicrobiales bacterium
CCATGCGCTCGTGCGGGAAAGGCGATGCAGACGATCAGCAATCCCGAAATGAGGAACGACGCGCTATCAATCCAGACAACGCTCGCCAAGCCGAACAGCCCGAAGAGCACGCCGCCGAGCGCGGGTGCGGTCAGGCGCGTCAACTCGCCACTCAGCGAATTAAGCGAGTTCGCGGCGATTAAGTCCGGTTCGCCGACGAGCAACGGGATGGCGGCGTTCTTCGCGGGATTGAAGAACTGCGCGATCGTCGCCTGCGTGAAGGCGACGAGGTAGACGATCCAGAGCCAGTGGACGGAATGCACCGTCAGCAAGGTGAGGATGAGGGCCGCGCGCAGCAGGTCGGCGGCGATCATCGTCCGCCTACGGTTCCACCGATCCACGAAGACGCCCGCGACCGAGCCGAGCAGCACGCGCGGCAGGTTCGACGCCATGAACATTGCCCCCGTCGCCAGCGCGGAGCCGGTCAGGTCAAAGATGTAAAAGGGGAGCGCGATCAGCAGCACCCAGTCGCCGAAGACCGAGATCAGTTGCCCGAGCCAGAAGAGCGAGAAGTTCCGTTGACGCAAGACCGCAAGCATCATCGTCTCCGTTGCGGACGGTTTTCGTGCGAGCCGGGTGGGACGAAACCGGGGAAAACCGCAAAGACACGCCACATCTCTGCGGCCTCCACGCTGAATTCGGGTTCGACTGCTGCGTTACGCGGGCGCGAGCGCCAGCACGCGGACGGGGCTGCCGCTGCCACCGACGATCTTCAGGGGCGCGGCGATGACGATTGCGCCGGTCGGCGGCAGTTGGTCGAGGTTGCACAGGCTGGCGAGGCCGAACTTCCCCGCACCGTGCATTGTCGTGTGATTCGGGAAGGGCGGGTCGAAGCCGCCTGCCTGCCCCGCGTCCGTCCCGACCGTCTCGACACCGACGCCGAGGATGTCCCGCTCATTGGCGAGGAACTCGGACGCGCTCTTGTGGAAGCCGGGTGTGTGCGGGCCGCTCGCGTCTTCATTGAAGAACTCCGCGATCGTCGCGCGCTTGCTCCAGTCGGTGCGCAGGAGCACCCACGCGCCGGGCGGGATGCGACCATGCTCGCGCTCCCACGCGGCGATGCGCTCCGGTGTGAGCAGGAAATCCGGGTCCGCCGCCGATTCCGCCGCAACATCAATCACGCAGGCCGGGCCGATGAAACGGCGCGCGGGGATCGTGTCGGTCGCGTTCTCCGGCCGGTCCTTGCCGGTGATCCAGTGGATCGGGGCATCGAAGTGGGTGCCGGTATGCTCGCCCATATGGAGCGTGTTCCAGTACCAGCCGGGTCCTTGATCGTCATAGCGCGAGATGACATCCACGGTCAGGCCCGGCGACGCACCGAAGATCGGCGGCAACGCGATGACCGGCGTTTCCGGGCTGAGCGGCTGCGTGAGGTCCACGACCGCGATCCGGCCGGCGACGAGGTCGTCCACGAACTGCGCGAGCACATTGGACATCGGAATACTCCTTCTCGATCTCGATTACGTCGGCGATCGCCCATTGGGCGCGAGGGTTGCGTGATGCGCGCATCATCCCTGTGTCGGCGCGATTTGTCCAGACGGAAGGAAAGCAATGAGCAATGAGCAACGAGCGGGCGACCTTCAGGAAAGGAGTAATGAGGTAGGGACGCCCAGCCTGCATCCATCGAGATGTATCACCGACACCCAATATCGTGTAGGCTCCGCAGAGAAAGAGATCACCGACGTGAAACAGAACGGGAGATATGGGTGATGGAGATTGGGATTGGCTTGGATTTGACCCCGCGCATTAGCTACGCGGAGCAGCGCGAAGCGATTGCGGAGACGGTGCGCCTCGGCTACGCAAGTGCGTGGACACCATCGGGTTTCGCGCCGGACGCGTTTCATACCTGTGTGCAGTGGACCGAAGCCGCAGATGCGGCGGGGAATACGAATTTCAAGACGGGTATCTCTGTCGTGCCCGTACCGCTCTGGTCGGTGCCGTCGCTCGCGAGCGTCGCGGCGACGACGGGGCAACTGGCGGGGAGTCGCTTCAGCCTCGGTATCGGCACCGGCAGCATCACCAGCGAACCCTATCGGGAGAGTTTCGGCCTGCCCGCTCACCCGCCGATTGCGTTGATGCGCGATTACCTCGTCACGCTGCGTCGCTTGCTCGCAGGCGAGCGGGTGGATTACACGGGGCAAACGGTGACGCTCAAGGGCGTGCAACTCGACTGGCCGTGGGAGCGGCCGCAGGTTCCCGTGATGCTCGGCGCGCTCGGGCCGCAAATGCTGCGGTTGGCGGGCGAGGCGGCGGACGGCGCGGCCTTGAACTGGTGCAATCCCGAGCAGATCGCCTGGAGCCGGGAGCGCGTCGCGGAAGGCGCACAACGGGCCGGGCGCGATCCCGCCGACATCCAGATCGTCGAGTACATCCGTGTCTGCGTGGATGAGGACGAGGATGCGGCCCGGCGCGCCTTCACGCGTGCGATCATGGGCTACGCGCTCGCCCGACCCGGCGCATCCAAGGAGCAGGGCTACCGCGCCCACTTTGCTCGCATGGGTTTCGACGAAGCGCTGACCGACCTCGAAGCGCGACGGGATAGCGGCGCGCCGAACGACGAAGTGATCGAGGCATTTCCGCGCGATCTGTTGCGGATGGTCGGCTACTATGGCCCGGCGTCGGGCGCGGCAGCGGCGTTCCGCCGTCTCGCGGTCGGCCTGGATGTCGCGCTCGTTCGCGTCGTCCCCGCACGCCCCGGCCTCGCGTCGGTCTTGAATACCATCCGCGCCTGCCGCCCGGAAGCGGCGTAGTGCATTGTTTTGGGGCTTCGCGGTAATCGAAGTTTAGGGGAAGGGGAACCGTATGCGTTACCGACCGGTCATTTCGCTCGCATTTGTACTCATCTTGGCAATGACCACCGCTGTACCGCTCGACGCCGCGCCCACCTTCGCTGCGCCGGGATTTGGGCAGCAATGGAATGGGGGCGAAGCGCTTGCCCCGAACTTCTGGGGACCGATCGCCACAGCGCGGGACGGGCAGAACGAGCCGTACAAGGAAGGGTCGCTCGGCTTTTCCGAAAGCGGCCCGACTAACCCCGGCCAGGGAATGCGGCTTGTCCAGTACTTCGACAAGGCGCGGATGGAACTCAGCCACCCCGCGCAGGGGCTCGTCACAAATGGCCTGCTCGCACGGGAATTGATTCTCGGTCGGGTGCAGACCGGTGATGACACCTTCGAGGTGCGATCCCCGGCGGCGATCCCCATCGCGGGCGATCTGGACAATGTCGGCCCAACCTATGCCGCTATCAACGGCTCGTCGCTCATGGCGCCAACCGCCTCGACAGAAACCATGCAAGCGTCGCTGTCGTTGAGCGCCAACGGCACCGTCGGCACGTATGCGGGGCCGTATCTCAACGATCCGTACGCCGTCATCTCACATCCTGAGGCGACGACCCATCACAATGTCCCGAAGGCTTTCTGCGATTTCCGCGCGCGCGTCGGCCTCGCGAGCATCGGCTACGCGATTTCTGAGCCGTTCTGGTCGAGCGTGAAGGTGGGTGGGCAGCAGAAAGACGTGCTCATTCAGGCGTACGAGCGGCGCGTCCTGACGTACACGCCGAGCAATCCCGACGCCTACAAAATCGAGTTCGGCAACATTGGTCAGCATTACTATCGTTGGCGCTACAACACGCCATAGGAATCATCCTCTTTCACGATAGCGACGCCATCGCTATCGTGAAAGGGAAAAAAGAAGGACCGCTAGGCGACATCCCGCTTCGGCAGTTGGTGAACACCATCCGAGCGGGTCAGGGAGCGGTTTCCCGTCGTTTCCGGCTGTGCGAAGCCCGATACCTTCTGCCAGCGCGCCTGCAAACCGTTTTCATCCACCCATTTCAAAACCAACATGGTCATTTCCTGCTTTCCATCGAAAAATGCGATTCCACGCGGCGTCTCTGCCTCATGCAGTATGGGCCGGGGCATCAGCCGCCACGCCGCACGAAGGGATAGATGCGGGCTGTCCTTTAGGATAGTCGGAAATCAGGTAGGTTCCAGCGATAATTCGATCTCGTTGTTACGCCCGTCTCCAATGTTCGCCGTCGAATTCATATTCATTCGATGCTCGGATAGAAGGACCAGGATTATCCCCGTTGTTCAATGCGGTTTCATCAAATAACACGACATGAACCCAATCCACATTCTCAAGGCTGTTGAGGAGGTCAACGAAGGCGGCAATCACTCCCGCCATAGCTGTACTGACGGTGTATCCTTGTCCACTTCCATGAGGCATCAAAGCGAACGAATAGAAATGATTGGCTCGATGAATAGGACCAATGAAGAGTTGCTGCACGTCGGCTGGCATAGTGTCGCGAAATGCCACAATCGCATCCACATCATTTGCCGAGGTTGTTACAATGATGGCCTCATGCTGGTGTGTACTCAATTTCTCTCTCACTACTCATGTGCAGCCCGTAACGTGTGCCAAATATTACGTTCCGGCAATGAATTCGACTTCGTTGCCGTCCGGATCGTCCACATACATGGTGCGGGAGGGGATGACGGGGTGCTGGCCGGTGCGGATGGCAAAGCCGTGCGTCGCGAGATGGTCGTGCATCACGTCGAAGTCTGCGGGGGCGAGTTCAAAGGCGAGATGGTGGAGCGTGCGACCCGGCTTTGCGGCGGGGAAGGGCGGCGTCCCGACCGGGAGTGGGACGAGCACAACGAGTTGCGGTACCGTTACTGCGGGGTCGCCCGCACGGAGAAAAACCGGGCGAAACGCCTGCTCCGACACAAGCGCCAGACCGAGCGTGTCACGATAAAAGCGCAACGACGCATCGAGATCATGTACCGACAAAACAATTTCCGCGAGGCCCCGGATCATCGTCATTGCAACGTCTCCCTTCCCGCGTATCCGCTTCGCTATTGTATCCTATGGAAGAAGGACGGATCGCAGACCCGTTCCCTTGTGTGCCAATCGCATCTGCTTGCGTGCGCATACACGTCGGGGGATACTCGCGCCACGAACGATGCCATGTCGCTGGATGAAAGGAAGCCTGCCCGATGTTCGTTGCAGCCGAGGAGCGCGCCCGGATTTCGGTTGATGCGTTGGGGGCTTTCTATGTCCGCGCCTTTTCGCGCGCGGGCTTGCCGCAGGAGGACGCCGAAACCGTCTCGCGCGTCCTGATGGGCGCGGATGTACACGGCATCGAGTCGCACGGTGCGCCGCTGGCACATGCGTATGTCCGACGGTTGCACAGCGGCGCGATCAACCCGCACCCGAAAATCCGTGCGGTTTCCGAATTTCCCGGCACGCTCGTCCTCGATGGCGACCGAGGAATCGGGCCGGTCGTCGCAACGTATGCGATGCGGCAAGCGATCGAGAAAGCGCGCGAGAATGGGGTAAGCACGGTGACGGTGCGCAACAGCAACCACTTCGCCGCCACTTGCAACTATCCCCTGATGGCGGCGGCGGAAGGGCTGGCGGGCATGGCGATGACGACGACCAGCCCGAGTGTTATCCCGACCTTTGGTGCGGCACCGCTGCTCGGCACGAACCCGATTGCGATTGCCTTTCCTGGCGGAACGATGGAGAAGCCCTTTTTGATTGACATGTCCACGAGCGTCGTCGCATCGGGCAAGGTCGGCGTGCATCGCCGCGAAGGGAAACCGCTGCCCGAAGGATGGTCGTACGACACCGAGATGCGCCCGACGACGGATCCGCAGGCGGCGCGCTACTTGAACCCGCTCGGTGGCGACCGCGAACACGGCAGCCAGAAGGGATACGGGCTGAATGTCACGGTGGACCTCTTCTGTGGGCTGCTCTCGGGCGGGCGGTACAGCAAGCAGGTGCTGCGCTCCGACACCGAGCCGCTTGGCTCGGCGCACATGTTCAGCGCGTGGCGGATTGACGCCTTCGTGCCGGTGGAGGAGTACGCTGCCCAGTTCGACGCATACATCCAGATGTTGCACGCCTGTGCGCCCGCGCCCGGCCACGCCCGCGTCCTCGCCCCCGGCGACCCGGAATGGCTGGCAGAAGACGACCGCCGCGCCAACGGCATCCCGCTCAACCCCACTGTCCTCGCCGATTTGCAGGCGCTGGCGGCGGAGTTGGACATTCCGTTCGAGGGGTGAGGTTCCCATGCTCCGTATCGGCATGAATGCGCGGCAATTTCCGGGCAATTGGCGACCCTCGTTGGAGGAGATCGTCTTCGCTCAGGCAGCAGGTTTCCGTGCGATCCAGTTTCAGGGGCAGGAGCCGGGACTGACACCTGAACGGCTCGGCGAACCGTTCGCGGTCGTTGCCGGCGCACTCGCGACTGCCGGGATCGAGGCGGTAATGGAGATCATCGTGCGCGTGGATGCAGCGGGCCGCACCGCGTCCGGGTTGACATCGCTCGATCTGCTCGAACGAAACCTGCCCGCGATTACCGCACTCCCCTGCACCCATGTCCACTGGCACCTCGTTCCGCTCATGCCGGAAGATGACGCGACGCTCCACGCGCTCGAACAAGCGCTTGTGCCACAATTCGCCGCCGCTGTCGTACACGCGGAGGCGCACGACTTCCGCTTCGGGTTCGAGCACAACGAGCCGCGTATCGGCCTGTGCGCGACGCCGGAGCAGTGCGCTGCGATGCTCGATGCCGTGCCGGGCCTCGGCTTCGTTTGGGATATCAATCACACGGTACCAGAGTATCGCGATGGCTTTCTTGCCCTGCTGCCCCGAACAACGATGCTCCACATTTCGGACACGCGCCTGCCAACCGTCAACGATCATTATCCGCTCGGCATGGGCGCGATTGATTTCCCTGCCTGCTGCCGCGCCCTCTTTGCGAAGGGCTTTTCCGGTCCCGCGATCCTCGAAATCGGTGGCCTACCGCAGTCCGGTGGCTACGGTCGCGATACTGACGATGCGCTGATTGATTCACTGCACCGATTGGAGGCCGCAATCGTCAGCGCTACGCCCCTGGCGTGAGACGTTCATCGTTCGCTAACACCGCGCATCGGCGTTTTCGCGTATCGTTCGCGAACGCACGCATCGTGCACAAACGCGCCACGTGAAGGAGATAAAACGGGTGAAGGGAAAAGCGTTTTTCGCGCGCATCGTTGCAGTCGCATTCCTCGCGCCTACCCTGGCGGCATGCGGCGGAAGCGCCGCTTCGACCGCGACGCCAGCCGCCACACCAACGAACGCCCTGCGGCCAACCACGGCGGCTTCGTCAGCAGTTGCGTCTGCCACCGTTGCGCCGACCGTCGCACCGACGACCGGTGCCGCGCGTTCCCCGGCAATCGCCACGAGTGCGCCCGCCACGGTCCCGCCAAGCGTTGCCAGCGGAACCGGTGTATCCGGCACTGCCGCTGCAGGGAGCGCGACGACCGGGCAGGCATCGGGCAACCGAGTGGTCGCCGCCTACAACTTCCCGGATGTGTCGCTGGCGACCGTCCAGAATGCCGTCCTCACCGGCAGCATCGCGAATGACCGGAAGGTCTTTTCCGGCAGTTTTGGTAGCGACCTTTGGCATGGCCCGAACGACGGCCCGAACGAGTTCTGGATGGTCGGCGACCGCGGGCCGAACGGTCAGATCAAGGTGGGCGATGAGACTCGCCGCACCTTCCCCGTGCCGGAATACGACCCGACAATTGTCCATGTGCAGGTGGAAAACGGCGCGGTCAAGATCGTGCAGATCATCCCAATTGTCGGGCAGTCCGGCAAGGCCGTCACCGGGCTGTCGAACCTCAAAGAACGCGATGAAGTCCCGTACGATTACGCCGCTAAAAACGCCCTGAACTACAACGTCAACGGCCTCGACACCGAGGGCATCGTGCGTACGGCGGCGGGGGATTTCTGGCTCATCGAAGAATACGGTCCTTCGATCGTCCATGCGGACGCGACAGGCAAAGTGATCAAACGATACGTGCCCGAAGGGCTGAACTACAGCGGTGCCGATTACCCCGTCGCGCCAACGCTCCCGGCGATCTTCGGCAAGCGTCGGCAGAATCGCGGCTTCGAGGGCGTGACGCTGAGCGCGGACGC
>JBBSFO010000212.1:0-7998 GCA_038238655.1 Thermomicrobiales bacterium
CGAGAGCCGCGGGCCGGCCATGAGCTTCGTGACCGTTACGAATTGGTGCGCAAACCTGTTGGTAGCGGTGACCTTCCTGAGCTTGGTCGCCGTGATCGGTCGCGCAGGAACCTTTTGGTTGTACGATGGACTCGCGGTCTGTGCCTGGATTTTCTTTTACCGGCTGGTGCCCGAAACCAAGGGAAAAACGCTCGATCAGATCGAAGCGTACATGCGATCGGGAAAGCACCCGCGCGGATTATGAGAGCGGGCCGACGCATCGTGGGACAGTCCGTTGCCGCCCCCGCGTTCCCGAACGCACGCCCAATCGCCCGCAGCGCACTTCATCCCAAGAGCCTACAGGTGCCGAGAAAGCCCTCGTGCTGTGGCTAAACGGGGGTCGACTGGCGAAAGGGAGACTATTGGACGCTAATGGTGCACCCGCTACATACAGGTCGCTCTCGGCATACCGGCGACCCCATACTTCCTCGGTGGGCGATGCAAACGCCGCTTGCCCCACACGAAGGGATGACGATGCGCGTTCCGGTAGGCGCACGCGGCAACGACCGCCTCCTCGACCGCCTCCCAGGTCGGAAACTGCCGCCCCTTCAGTGTCAGCGATTTCAGCATCTTCCACCACGGTTCGATCGGTGTTCAAGTACGCCGCATACGTCGGTTGGAAGACGGACTCAAGAGCGCGGATGCGCCATCTCTCGCCGGGAGAGGGAGTAATCGCCGCGCTCAAGGCGGACGCGCTCTCGCTGAACGCCTTCGAGGTGGGGTTGTTCGGCTGGATGCTGCTGATATGCTTCGCCTTCTTCCGCGCGCATCCCTTGCACCCGGGCGAGGCGCGCCACTCCGAATGAGGGGAGATTTCGGATGGAGGACAGCCAGATGACGATTCCGGGGTCGACAGCCCATCGACCGCGCGGGCCGCGCAGATTGCTCAGGCTCGCGTTCCGCCTCCCAGTATCCATCTATCATTGTCGGCTTGGCTGGCTGCTCGGTCACCGTTTCCTGCTGCTCACGCATCGCGGGCGCAGGACGGGGGCCATGCACGAGACGGTGCTGGAGGTGCTGCAGTACGATCCGGCGAGGCGCGAGAGCATCGTCTTCTCCGGGAGGGGCGCACGCGCCGACTGGTACCGGAATATCGAGGCGCATCCGGCGCTCGCGGTGCGGACCGGGCGGCTGTGCTACGTCCCGGAGCATCGTGTGCTCGACCACGCCGAGGTCGCGGCAGTCTCG
Organism: Thermomicrobiales bacterium; assembly: GCA_038238655.1. GTDB lineage: Bacteria > Chloroflexota > Chloroflexia > Thermomicrobiales > JALYUS01 > JALYUS01. Next base: position 1,228 of record JBBSFO010000212.1, read on the forward strand.
GCGCGCTTCGCGCGGGAGCATCCCTGGGAGGCACGCCTCATCGCCCCGGTTTTGCGACGGCTCGGCTGGGCTGTCGGCGACGTCGGGCGGGGTCGCGCATTCCCACGCGACAGCATCCTCGTAGCGTTCTGGTCGCACATCCACGCGAACCCTACGGACATCCGTCCACGGTGATCGGACAGCTCTTTCGGCGCTCTTTTCTTTCGGCGCTCTTTCATCCCGCTCGTGGTGCTGGCCGCGCTCATCGCCGCAGCGCTGGCGTTTCGGCGCCACCGCGACGCCAACATGCTGACCGCAGGCACGGGGGGCCATTGCCGACCCCGGACACGGCGAGGCGATGTTCTTTTGTACCTGGGCCGGGCTCGGTCGCGTCGTCATCGTCGGCGTCCTCGCCTACGCCGGGCTGGTCGCGCTGCTCCGACTCTCCGGCAAGCGGACGCTCGCCAAGATGAATGCCTTCGACCTGGTCGTCACGGTGGCGCTCGGCTCGACGCTGGCGACCATCCTGCTATCCAGGACTGTCCCCCTCGTCGAGGGGATGCTGGCGTTCGTCGTGCTCATCGCGCTCCAGTTCATGATCGCCTGGCTCTCCGTGCGGATTCGCGCAGTCGACCGGCTCGTCAAGTCGGAGCCGACGTTGCTGCTGTATCGGGGAGCGTTCCTCCCCCAGGCGCTACGCCGGGAGCGCGTGACCGAGGGCGAGGTGCGCGCCGCAGTGCGCGGGCACGGCATCGCCTCCCTCGATGGGGTGGAGGCGGTGGTGCTGGAGACGGGCGGGAGTTTCTCCGTTGTCGCACCGATGGAGGCCCGCGATCGCTCCGCGCTCGCGGGGGTCACCGGTGTATCGGACAGCGGCGACGCCGCGCAAGCGCGCGATATTCGGTAAGGAGCGGCGATGCGCGAGCGTGCGAAGAACGCCTGGGAGAATGTCAATTCCACGTTGTGGTTCGTGCCGGCGGTGCTGATCGTTCTGGCAATCGCGTCCTCCTCGGTGTTGATCCAGGTCGACGTCGCGCTGATTGGGAATCGGCACACGAACACCATCCTGCCGTGGCTCTTCAGCGGCACGGCGGATGCCGCACGCTCCATCCTCTCGACGATCGCCGGGTCGCTGATCACCGTGATCTCGATCGCCTTCTCGCTGATCATCATCGCGCTCCAGCAAGCCTCCGCGCAGTTCACTCCGCGGGTCCTCCGCTCGTTCACCGCCGACCGTGGCAATCAGGTCGTGCTCGGGATGTATATCGCGACCTTCGTCTATTCCCTGCTCGTGTTGCGCGCCGTGCGCAGCGCGAACCAGAGCCGCAACCAGACAGACTTCATCCCCAGCCTGTCGGTGACGATCGCGATCGTGCTGGCGATCGTCTGCCTCGGCCTGCTGATCTACTTCATCCACCACACGTCGCAGTCGCTGCAGGTGTCGGTGATCCTCGATCGCGTGCGTACCGACCTCATCGCGCAACTCGACGCGCTCTACCCGGACCGTCGCGCGGAGTGGATTGTCGATCAGTCGCCGGTGCCCGTGCTGATCGCGGCGCTCCCCGACGGTGGGACGTGCCATCGCATCTACTCCGAGCGGACCGGCTTCATCCGCACCATCGACGAGCATGCGATTCGCACTGCGTCGCTCGCTGATGTGCAGTGGTTATGGGTCCGCCGCGAGGTGGGCGAATTTGTGACGACCGGGGGCGTCCTCGCCGAATGTCGTGCTGACTCACCACCGGATGCGCACCTGTCGCGGAGCGTCCACAATGCATTTGTGATCGACGACCGTCGATCGATCAATCAGGACCCGCTCTTCGGCGTCCGGCAGATCGTGGATATCGCCCTCAAGGGGCTCTCGCCCGGCATCAACGACCCGACGACCGCCGACTACGCGCTCTATCACCTCGGCGACGCCCTCGGTCATCTCGCGGGCCGGGCGATCCCGCCCGCCGGGCAGATCGCGGAGACGAGCGGGGCGTGGATCTTCTTCAGCCGCCCGACCTGGGACGCATTCGTCGCCGCCGCATTCGATCAGATCCGGCGGGCGGCGACCGGCCAGGTGCAGGTGCTGCAGACCTTGCTCGATATCCTCGCCGATCTCGCCGTGCATATCCCGCCGGGGAGTCGCGGCGACGCGATCCGCAGGCAGACCGCCGAGGTTCGTCGCATCGTCGCGCGCGCGGACTGGAGCGAGGCGGACACGCAGTCACTTATCCAGCGGGCGGATCGCGTCGACGATCTGTTGCCGTCGTCCGTCGCCGCCCGCTCTCACGCGGATGCGTAGCAGCCCGCGCTTCATCGTGGGTTGGCGCGGCAGGAAGGGGAGTATCAGTTGTCGCCCGTGATTGGCGCGTCGCTCTTCGGTATCAAGCTCGTCGGTCTCAACGGAGAGAATCTGCAGAAGCTGTTGCTCACCCTGGCGCTGCTTGTCCTCCTGCTCCTGCTGAGCAGCTTGACGCGCGGCCTCTTGCGCCTGATCTGGCGCGAACACCCCAACGAGCGCGCCCGCTTCTGGGGTCGCCAGGGGATTAGCCTCGCCGTCGCGCTCGTCTTCATCCTCGGTGTCGTCTCGATCTGGTTCAACGACCCGACGCGCCTCGCCACCGCCCTCGGCCTTGTCTCCGCAGGCCTCGCCTTCGCACTGCAGAAAGTCGTCACGTCCGTCGCCGGGTACTTCGTCATCCTGCGCGGCAAGACCTTCAATGTCGGCGATCGGATCACGATGGGGGGCGTGCGCGGCGACGTGATCGCCCTCAGCTTCATCCAGACGACGATCATGGAGATGGGGCAGCCGCCCTCGGTGCAGAGCGCGGACCCGGCGGTCTGGGTGCGCAGCCGCCAGTACACGGGCCGGATCGTTACTGTCTCCAACGACAAGATCTTCGAAGAGCCGGTCTACAACTACACGCGCGACTTCCCCTACATCTGGGAGGAGATGCCGATCCCGATCACCTACGCGGCTGACCGGGGCGCGGTGGAGCGCATCCTGCTGGACTGCGCCGCGCGGCACACGGTGGCGATCCGGGAGATGGGCGAGGAGGCCCTCTCCGTCATGCAACGGCGCTACGGGATGCGGATCGAGGATTTCACGCCGAAGGTCTTCTACCGGATCACCGACAACTGGCTCGAGCTGACGCTGCGCTTCATGGTGCGCGACCACGGTATCCGCGATCTGAAGGATGCGATGGCCCGCGACATCCTCGACGCATTCGATGCAGCGGGTATCGGCATCGCCTCCGCCACGTACGACATCATCGGGTTCCCGGCAGTTCGGTTGCAGGGGGACAGCGGGGGGACGAAACAGGGACGGCCCGACGCATCCACGACCGGGGTGGAGACGTGAGCGGGAGATGCATCGCCGTTCGATGGACAGGCAATGGGGCAGCGGTCATCTGCAAGGCTTCATGCGAGATGCTCTAGCGCTCGTTGTCGGTCGCGGCGTTGAGCGTGCCTGCTGGTGCGGTGGTCGACGTGCTCGCTCAGCGGGCACGCGCCTGCATCGCATCTCACTCTGGCTTCCGGTCGAACCAGCGCACGAGTGGACGGATCGTCATCCCTTGCACCAGCAAGGTGAACAAGACAATGGCGAACGTCAGCAGCAGCAGTGTCGCACGTTCCGGCACGAACGCATCAGGAATACTCAGCGCCGCAGCAAGGGCGACCGCGCCCCGTAGTCCGCCCCAGACAACGATGTGCTGGTAACGGAGAGGAAAGCGGCGTGGTCGCGGTTGCCCAAGGTTCAGCGTCACCATTCCTCCATAGACGATCAAAGCGCGGGCGACGAGGATACTGACCACCGCCCAGAAGATGAGCGTGAGATCGCCGCGCCCGATCGGGATGCGATGGATCTGCAGGCCAATCAACAAGAAGATGAACGAGTTGGCGAGGTAGGTGATCAACTCCCACGCCCCGTCCATCGCGGCACGTGTCGTCTCCGACATGCTGATCTGCGCGGCGTAGTTCCCGATCACGAGGCCAGCTACGACGACGGCGATCACCGGACTCGCACCGAGGCGGACGCCTTGAACGGTCACTGCCAGATGTTCCGTGAGGATGAACGTGCCGTACGCGAGCAGGAGCGTGCAGGTGATCTCGATCAGATAATCATCGACCGTGCGCAGGAGACGCGCCGTCAGATAGCCCAGTCCCGCACCGACGGCGACCCCGCCGATGATCGAGACGACAAACGCGAGGCCGGTCAGCAATGGGGCGACCCTGCCCGCGACGATCACGCCGAGCAGAATCTGGAAGATGACGAGGGCCGTGCCATCGTTGAAGAGGCTCTCCGCTTCGACCACCGTGGCGAGGCGGCGATCGGCCTTGAGTTGCTTGAAGATGGCGAGCACGGAGACCGGATCAGTCGCGGAAATCAACGCGCCGAAGAGCAGTGCGACGAGCCAGGCCAGTCCCGCGAGTTGCATGATCGCCCCCACCACCAGTGTACTGACCAGCACGCCGGGAATCGCCAATCCGCTGATGAAACGAAACTCGGCGCGCAGGTGCTTCCATGGAAGGTTATAGGCGGCCTCGAAGAGGAGGGCGGGGAGGAAGACGGTCAAGATGACATCCTCGGAGAGCGATACCTGGAACGGACCGCCGGTGATCCCGAGCGCGAGTCCGACGACGACGAGCGCAATCGTATACGGGACACGGATGAACCGTGTCACGAAGGCGACGAGCACGACCGCGACGAGCAGGGCCAGCAGAGTGGTCACGCCCCGCGTCGTGGTGCTCGTCTCCCCAATGACGATCGGCGGGAGCGGCAAAAGTGACAGATGTCCCGAGGGATTCATGGGGTACCCGTGCGCGTCGGTATGGGTTGGGGCACAGCCGGCGCGAAGGGATCGACTTTCGTCACCCGAATCACCCGCAGCTGGAGCGCGACCGGACCACCGACGTGAGCCGCGAGATCATCCCGCAGCGCCCTCGCTTGCGCGCTCGTCAGGTCCTGCGCGAGCCGCACCGCCGCCGTGAAGACCTCCACCACCTTCTTCTCACGACTGATGCTCACCAGGCTATTGTCCGCATCGGCATTCGCCAACTGCTGCACGACGATCCTCCGGATCGCCGCGGTCTCATTCGCACTCTGAATTTTGCGCACCGTGAAGCCGACCAGCGGCAAGTCAACGACCGCAGGAGCGCCAGGGCGTCGGCGAGGATCGGGGTCATGAGGGGCGCGGTCAGCATCGCACCGATGATGACCGCAGCACTGTTGGCGATCAGGCCGAAGGTGGCGATGACGCAACTGAGGACGACGAGAAGCAGACAGTAGAGGTTGAGGGCAGCGGCCCCGGTGAGTTCGTGCTGCGTCTGCTGGCACCGCTCAACGGTGATCGGAGCAAAGACACGTTCACGCCATGCGCGACGCGAGGGAGCGACGATGGCGGTAATCGGGAGGAGGGCAAGAGACTCAACTGGATCATCGCGCATCGGTGTGCCTTTCTCTTCACGCACCTTCGCGGAGCAACCACAGGGCGTCGCCGGGTCAAGAACTCCGTTGCATGATTGTACAGGTGATTCCCGATTGCCAGACAGCGGTGAAGAGGGTACTGGCTTCGCATGCCCCGTGCGTGGTGCAGGAGCATCCTGCTGTCATCGAATCATTAGACAGAATGTCCCGATAGCGAGTCGATTGGCGAAAGAGAAAACAGTGCACGCTTCGGCCGCGACGCCGCGCGAAGCGCCGAGCAGTGCGCGGAAGCGTCGGGTAGGAGCAGCCCATCACTGGGCCACTCCCCCCTCAGAACCGTACGTGCCACTTTCACGGCATACGGCTCAAGCCCGTACCTTTTGGATCGCGGTCTCCTTTGTTTCCACGTGCGTGGTATTCGGGTCAGGTTACGGTTTTGTGACCGCATCTACCGTATGCCGAATCGAACATTGTTGCCGTCTTCCTCCGGTACTCACCTGATCCACGTCAGCACCCTTTCAGGTTGGGTATCACCCTATCCAGCGGGTTATTGATTCCCCGTGCCTTTCGGCGGCTGGCCTTCGCTTCTTGGATCATCCCTTTCCCGCTGGAGATTCGTGTCCCTTACGGTTCACTTACTATGTTTCCATAGACTCCATCGGGGTTATCACGTTCCGCACAAATGAGATGCGACCGGGGTGGGTGTCTCCTCTACTCCGGGATCATGGTGTCCGTGGTAGTGTAACCGAAGTTATGCTACCCACTCGTAAGACGGGGACAGAGATGTCTTACCCTTGATCCGTTCCGCCGTCTTTGTCAGTCACCATTCGGCGGTTCCCAGTAACGAAGCTTCATCGGAGATTCATTTGCATTCACCCGTCCGGTCTTTCCCTTGCCTGTGGCTACCCCTTGTGACTTGGTTCGCCCTTGGGCTTTTACTCTCCGCTTCACACCCCATCATCGTTGCCAATGACGCATGGGAGAGTGGGAACAGGCTTTGGACACTAGCCTGAGTCTAGCCTTTCTTCTAGACCACTCATTTAGTGCGACCTCGTGTCGCACCTGTCCAGGTGAGGTGTACCCCAGCCGACCCCGACAGCGCGCGGGAACGGCTACTGAAGTGCCATGCCGCTGTTCCAAAACGGCACGCGGTCCTTGAAACACGTCGAGGCTGCGGCCGATCCGCCCGCTACTCCGGGACCGTGTTGCGGACATTGCCGTCGCCCTCGGATGGAGAGCGAACGTGCCGGATGCACCACTCAGCGGTGCAACACAGCGCAAACGTCGAACATCGCGTGCGCCGTGCCGCCGACACCGATGGTCGCTCCCCCTCATCACTACGCGTGCCGCGCACGGCCCCGCACCGCCAGCACCCA
>JBBSFO010000213.1:0-7978 GCA_038238655.1 Thermomicrobiales bacterium
AATGTCTTTGCCGACGGCGAGGGGCTTAATGAGGTCGGCGCTGCGCGGGTCCTGCGCGATCAGGGCGTCCTTCTCGACGCCTTTTAGATAAAAGGCGTCGTTGAAGCCTGTTTTGATGCCATAGTAAATCCGCCCATGCACATACTCTCCGAGCGGGATGCCCGCTGCCGCCATCGTCCGCAGGCGTGTCGCGGTTTCGGCGTCGGTCAGCGTCCAGTTCGCGCCGTTCAGCGCGTCCGGGGGAAGTTCCGAACCGTAGTGCGTCACCACGGCGCGCACATCGGGGTATGGCTCCCGCAAATCCGGTGGCTCCGTGTGCGTCGTCCGCGCTGCACCCGCCTGCTTGCCCTTGCGCGCGACGAAAATCATCGCGTAGGTCGTCGCGCTCTCGAAGACCGGCAGGTCGCGGAAATCGGTGATGCTCCCCACGTCGCACGTCTCGGCGATGTGCGCGCGTAGTTTTTTGCCGTAGGCGGCGCGGAACCACTTGTTGGGCGAGATGAAGGCGAGCATGCCGCCCGGCCGCAGTAGTTGCAGCGCGCGGGCATAGAAGTAGATGTAGAAGTCCGCCGTGCCGGAACCGACAGCGGGGTACGCCTTGACGAGGTTCTCCTTGTACTCCTTGCCGAACTGCTGAAGGACGACTTCCTGTCGGATATACGGCGGGTTGGCGAGGACAATGTCGAAGCCACCGTCGCGGAAGACCTCCTCGAACTCCATCCGCCAATCGAACCCCGGCACCCGTGCCCCGCCGTGCATCTCCGCGCCGATTTTCGCGCGCAGGGCGTCAATCCGCTGCTTCTTCGCGCGCTTCTCGCTGCCGTGCTCGCTGATGTACGCGGCCTTCAGGTCGTAGAGTTCCGCGACTTCCTGCTGCAAAAAGATGCTCTGCGTCCCCACGACATTGAGCGGCGCGATCAGGCTGTCGCTCGTGCCGATCTTGTAGTCGAGGTTCGGCAGCGGCGGCGGCGTCTCGCCGGTGAAGTCCACGATCAGCGAGAGCCAGAGCCGCAGCCGCGCGACGCCCGTCGCGAACGGGTCAATGTCCACACCGTAGAGGTTGTTCTGAATGATCGCCAGTTTCCGGTCGTAATCCGCGAGCGGATCGAGGCCGCGCGTGTTGAAAAGGCATTGCCGCAGATCGAGCAGTTCGTGCAACATGCCGAGCAGGTACGCGCCGCTGCCGCACGCCGGGTCGCAGATACGCACCCGTTTGAGCGCGTCGAGCACCGCCTCGCCGTGTGCGAGGCCTTCCGGCTTGTGTTCGTCCACGAAGCGGGCAATCGCTTGCGGGGACTCGTGCGGCGCCCGCGCCCGCAAATACCCTTTGAGTGCTTCCCTGCCCATGAAGGCGACGATCGGCTTGGGCGTGTAGTAACTGCCGCTCTCATGCCGCCCCGTCACCAGTTCCTCGAAGACCTTGCCGAGCATTTCCGGGTCAACAGCGACCTCCACATCGAGCGGCGTCGCTTCCGTGACGGTGAAATTGAACTGGTAGAGCAAGCCCTCATGTGCGCCGCCGTCGCCGCAGATCGCGGCGAACACGCCGTCCGGGATGACGACATTCGCGTTGCGGTCATCCTCCTCCGGGTCGAACAGGCCGCCGTTCAGGTACGGGACGATGCCGACCTGTGGATGGATGTACTCTACCGGGTGATCCGTGTTCAGGCCGTCGAAAAAGAGCGGGCAGAGCCGGTCGCGGTAGAAGTTATCGTTGTCGTGTCGCTCCGCAGTGTATGCCCGCCAGAGCGTGCGGAGGTAATCGGTGCGCTCATCGCCCGGCCGCAGACGCAGCCAGCCGCGCTTTTCGAGGAAGCGGACGAAAAGCAGGCGGTTGAAGAGCCGCTGGCAGAAGAGTTTGCGCGTTTCCTTGTCGGAAATCTTTGTTCCGAGCGCATCCATCGTCGCATCGAAGACCGCCGCATACTGCGTGAAAAACCGCTTGCGGACCGGTTCGACGTTGTACGCTTTGTCGAGTGCATCGCGCAGATCAGCGCCCGCATCAATTGCAAGCGCCAGTTCGTCGAGTTGTTCGACGACCGTGCGGAAGCCTTCGCGGCGGATCACCATACGGCGGAGCATACGGCGGTTCGCCGTCTCCTTCTGCGTGACGATCTGCCATTCCGAGCGGTCGGCATTCGCCATAACGAGGACGACTTCTCCGGCGAGACTGTTTTCCAGTTGCTTTACTGCATCGCGGATCGCCTCGATGCGGATATACCCGCGCTCCGACAGGTCCACGACCGCGACATGGATACCATCGCGGCGCGCGACGAGCGACGCGGAAGCGGGGAGGCGTTCGTGATGGAGCGATACCGACCCATCGGCACGCGCGAAATCGAGGCCGGCCATGAACAGTTCGCGTACTGCCGTCTGTGCCTCGCCCGCGCTTCGCGCATTCAGGATGTCCTCGATCATGCCCTTGAATGCGCGCCGGTTTTGCCGGTTGACAATCGGCATCTTCCTACTCCCCACTGCTCGAATCACCCTTCGTTCCCATTGCGCACGGTATCATACCTGTTCTTTGTCAAAATTTCGCCCTATCGCGTGATACTCTTCCTGCGCGCAACGACGGCATTCGCGGAGATCGTGCATCGCGTATACTGCTCCGTCAGTGACGTATTCGTAGGAGGGGGCACCATGGCACACCGACCGTCGCGTATCCGGCGCAGCGTTTCTCAATCTCGATTGTTCTTTGCTCGTGGCGGTATTGCGGTCGTCGCAGTTGCACTGACGATGCTGCTCGCTATTGCAGGCGTCGCGGCGTATCCGGCGACAGACGGACCGCAACTCATCGTGGACACCGTCTCGGTGACGACCGGCACGCCCGTGACGGCGACCTTGGACCACTTTCAGCCGGGCCAGCACGTGTCCCTCAATCTGCGCCCGTCGCAATCCGGGAATCAGGGTCCGCTCGTCGCAAGCTTCCCCGGCACGATAGACGCCATTGGCAGTGGAAAGGTGGTCGTGGCAACCGCCGGTTTGCCGATCGGCAACTACACGGTCAGCGTCTCGGTTGACGGATCATCTGGTGATGTGGAGGGTGCGATCAACGCATTTGCGATCATTGATCCGGGCTTCGCGGGGCCACGGTTCGTCCGCACCGGTTCCCAACCGGGCGATTGACACCGGGGTTTCCCCTTCTCGTGGTGGCGGCAGGCTGAAGGCCGCCGCCATTCCTGCCATCTGGTCTCTCGCTGTTGCGCTATACTTCCGTGTGAAATTTGCCGTTGCACGGAAGGGATAGCCGTCTGTCAGGATCAATCACTCAGCCGGATGTACGAGCAATCTGGGTTGTCGGCCATCGGAACCCCGACACGGACTGCACAATCGCCGCGATCACCTATGCCGCGCTCAAGCAATCGCAGGCGGATGGCACGACGCTCTACATCCCGGCGATCCTCGGGTCGCTCAATCCGGAGACGCACGCCGTCCTCGCCCGTTTCGGCGAACTCGCGCCGCTCGCGCTCGCCGATGTGCTTCCCCGCGTGCGGGACATCATGACGATCAATGTCCGTTCTGTGGCGGATTCCGCGACCTTCCGGGATGTGGCGGCGCTGATGCAGGAGCACCGCATCCGCACAGTGCCGGTCATTGGAGCGGACTATCGGTTGCGTGGCGTCGTCACGGTAGACGAGATCGCAGACCGCTATCTGGACGAACTGCAACAGGGCGCGCGCCAGAATCTCCCCGCGACGGTACACGATTTGATGCGCACCGATGTCGCGACCGTCAGCGCCGATGTGTTGATCGAGGAGGCGCAGCGCGTGCTGATCGAGGCACGGGGGCGCAGCCTCGTCGTCGTGGACGATGATGACCGGGTCGTCGGCCTTGCCACCCGCACGGACTTCCTGCGCCGCCAGCGCCGCCGCATCATCCTCGTGGATCACAGCCAGCGCGCCCAATCCGTCGAGGGACTGGAGACGGCGGAGGTTGTCGAAGTCGTGGATCACCACAATATTGGCGACGTGACAACCGGCACGCCGATCTTCTATCTTGCCGATCCCGTCGGCGCGACGGCGACGCTGATCGCGGAGATGTACCTCGACCCGGAGCGCTGGTTCCACCTGCCGCACCCGGATCGCGTCACGCTGGACGAGACGACGGCGGGGTTGCTCCTCAGCGCGATCATTTCCGACACGCTCTTGCTCCGCTCGCCGACGACAACCGTGCGCGATCGCCGCGCGCTTGCCACGCTGGTCGAGCGAACGGGGATCAATGCCGAGGGGCTGGCACAGGAGATGTTCGCGGCGCGCTCCGACATTTCGGCGCGTACGGCGGAAGAACTGGTTGGCAACGACTACAAGCCGTATGCGTTCGGCGGCAAGGCGGTCGGCGTCGCGCAGGTGGACGTGATGTCGCTGGACGCCGTGCGCGGGCGATACGACGAACTGCGTGACGCACTGGCGGCGGCCAAGGCGCGGCAGGGTCTCGATGTCTCCGTCCTGATGATGACCGACATCGTTGGCGAGACGACCGACCTCCTGTTCGACCCGGAAAGCCGCCCGATTGTCGAGCGGGCCTTCGGCGTGCAGGCAACGGATGGCTACGTGCGTCTCCCCGGCGTCGTTTCCCGCAAGAAACAACTGATTCCGCCGCTCGCCGCCGCGCTGTAGGAAAGCCCGCGTTATCGAATTACGTGCGCTCCCAGCGATAGTCGTCGCCCGCCGCGACGATGCGGCCCCACGCCGGGAAATGCTCATGTGTGAAGACGATAGTTGCATCAGTTGACATGGCATCGGCGAGGAAGCGCTCGCGCGAGGCACGCATCGTCGGGAGGTCCACCCAGGGCGACGCCCAATCGCGCTGGGTGATCTCGGACGGATGATGGAAAAGATCGCCGAGCGCGTAGAAACGCGCGCCGCCGGAGTCGAGGCGAACGATGGAGTGCCCCGGCGTCTCTCCCGGCGCGTGGACCATCGTCACGCCGGGCACGATTTCCCGATCTCCCTCCACGAAATCGAGGAGTCCCTGTCGCTCGACCGCGCCGAGCCGCGCGGCAAGGTCGTGTTCGGGGTTGTCGCGTCGGCGGTTTCCCTCCCAATCTGCCCGGCCAATCAGATGGCGGGCATTCGGGAAACGAAGGTCGTTCCGCCCGTCTCGCGCAACGACGACGCCCGCGAAATGGTCGTCGTGCGCGTGCGTCATCAGGACGTGGGTGATCTCCTCGGGCCGGACGCCGATGCTGGCGAGGCCCGCTGCCATCCCCGGCGTCCGTGTGAGGCCCGGCCACTTGGCGGCGAAGTGCGCATTCCACGCCGATCCCGGATCGTCGTATGCGGGATCAATGAGGATGGACGCATCCCCCAACCGGATATGGATGACCATCTGGCCGCTGTTCAGACGGTCATCGGCGTCCGTCTCGCCGTGCGCGCGGATCCATTCCGCTTCCGGTGGCGGAAAGACCGACGCGACCGGGATCGGGATGATCCCATCGTTGATCACTGTGACCGTCGCATCCCCAATCTGGCGAGAAGAAACGTATGAAGCGGTTGATGATTGGGCCATGCGAATTCCCTCCTTACTCAACGCCGATATGATGCCTCGATCAGCGTACTACAAACACCCGCGAACACGGCGAAAAAGCGTCGCCACCGCCTGATGCGCGCACGGCACATGCGTTATGCACAGCCGTACGTTCTCTCTTGCTTGTGTGTGCTATACTTCAACCTACGGCAAATAGGTTTCTGCACAGGCGTGACGGTGCGACCTGTGATCTTCTGATACACGCGTCGTTTCGCGTAGATCGGAGAAAGAAGGGAGGAACGCCAGAACGGGTGCGGCTTTCTCGTACCAATTTCTCGGTACGCGTTCCAGGTGGTGGGTGGAACTCAGGGAGGAATGCATGGCAACGATGGCAGCAAGCGCGGGCGGGGAAAGCGAAGTCCTCAGCCAGCGGAAGATCTTTTCGGTGATCGGCGCTTCGTCGGTCGGTACGATGATCGAATGGTACGACTTCTACATCTTCGGCAGCCTCGCGACGGTGATCGCGGCCCATTTCTACCCGAGTGGCAACCAGACGGCAGCGTTGCTCGCGACGCTCGCGACCTTCGGCGCGGGGTTCGCCGCCCGCCCATTCGGTGCCCTCGCCTTTGGTCGGATCGGCGACCTGATCGGCCGAAAATACGCCTTCCTGTTTACCCTGCTCATCATGGGCGGCGCGACCTTCCTGATCGGCCTGCTGCCGGACTACAACAAGATCGGCATCGCCGCCCCGCTCATTCTCGTGACGATCCGCATCATCCAGGGCCTCGCGCTCGGCGGTGAGTACGGCGGCGCGGCGGTCTATGTCGCAGAGCATGTGCAGGGGAACCGGCGCGGATTCTACACCAGTTTCATTCAGACGACCGCCACACTTGGCTTGTTCATCTCACTGATCGTCATCTTGATCTTCAGCGAGAATATGTCGGATGCGAACTGGAAGTCGTACGGCTGGCGGATCCCATTCCTGCTCTCGTCGGTGCTCGTCATCGTCTCGCTGATTATCCGGCTGCGGCTCAAGGAATCGCCGCTCTACGCGCAATTGAAGAGCGAGGGCAAGACCTCCAAAGCGCCGATCGCGGACAGTCTCGGCTCGAAGGCGAAATGGCAGACGATCCTGCTCATGCTCTGGGGCGCGACGGCGGGGCAGGCGGTTGTCTGGTACACGCCGCAGTTCTACGCCTCGACCTGGCTCCAGAACAAAGCGATTGCGGGCGTCAATTTCGTTGACACCAACTGGATCATCGCTATCGCGCTCGCGCTCGGTACGCCCTTCTTCATCGTCTTCGGCGCGCTCTCCGACCGGATCGGCCGCAAGCCGATCATCATGGCGGGGTGCTTCCTCGGTGCGGTGCTGACGATCCCGTTGTTCTACATCATGCGTCAGTTCACACCCGTCAAGGGGAACTACAACCCGGTGGTGATCGTCCTCTGCGAGTGGGTGCTCATCATCCTCGTTACGATGGTTTACGGGCCAATCGCGGCCTTTCTCGTCGAGTCCTTCCCATCGAAGGTTCGGTATACATCGGTCTCGCTGCCATACCACATCGGCAATGGCTACTTCGGCGGCTTTTTGCCCTTGATCGCGACGGCGCTGTTCACGAGCGCGGCCGCATTGAACGCGGACAAAAGCCCGAAACACCCCAACCTCGTCGGCAAGGCGCCCTATATGGGCCTGCTTTTCCCCGTTATCGTCGCGGCGATCACCTTTATCGTCGGTACGCTGCTCTTGCGGGAAACGAAGAACAACTCGATGAACCTGCAGGAGACGAACCAGCGCGCATATTCGCCCGGTATCTTCTGGTCGCTGATTGGCCTTTCCGTCGTGGCGCTCCTCGCTGCAGACCACTGGCTAACGCCGACGCTCAACACGAGCACCTTCAACGTCCAGTGGTTCTTCCGCATCCTCGCGCTCATTGTCGTCGCCGCCGGCGCGCTCTTCGCCTTCCTGAAGCGCAGGAGCGAGGAGGAAGGCGGTCGCGTCGCGTTGAGCGGGGACTGATCGTTCCTCACCTCCAGCCCCTCTCCATCGCTCTGAGATCACAACATGGGCAGGTTCATGTGGCGATGGAGAGGGGAGTACGGAGAGCCTTCATCGTATCGCCAGAACGAACCCCTTTCCACATCGGAAAGGGGTTTTTCTTTGCCGCGTTTCATTGCACCCGATGGATCGCCGTCCGACAGAAACGGACATGTCGCTATCACGGTGCGATGATCCGCGATGATCGCCGGTCGGCTACAATCGTACGTACAGTGCCTCGCGACGTGGTGATCGTGTGAGCGTGGACGTCAAGGTCGGTAGTGTGCGCTCGGTCGCCGCACACTGAAGGGGCAGGACGGCAACGGGAGCAGTTACCGTAGAAATCATGATTTCGTGGTTGACACTGACGAACAAATGTTCTATTCTATCGGTGGTTTCGTGGTTGTTCGATGCAAGGAGGGTATGGCATGGTGGAGATGACCGAGTACGCGCCGGGAACCCCGAGTTGGGTGGATG
>JBBSFO010000214.1:0-7969 GCA_038238655.1 Thermomicrobiales bacterium
AAACAGGAAAATACAGACAAAGGGGGAAGGTGATGGAATCGTTATTGCCAATGATCGTGCGGAAAACCGAGGCTGAAGCGATCTATATGCGGGAACGTCAGCGCGTCAATCGCGAACGTTTTCGCGCCTACTATGCGGATTTTCACGACGCGTGCGTCCAACGCGATTACCGGCGCGCCTTTGAAGTCGTGCAGGACGCGACGATGATTACCAATGACATGCTCCGTCTCGTCCGCCGCAGGGGCGAAATCGGCATGCGTCGGCACGCCCTTGCGTCGGGCCACGGTTTCGCCGATCCACCCGTGTCGTCTCCGATGCGCGTGGATCGGGACGCCGATGAGCACGGCATGCGTTCCTACCCGCCGGCCGCCTTCCCTCAAAGGGAAAGGGGGAGCGGCCTCCGTGATGCCGAGGCGTTCGAGGGAGGGCACGGCATTGAGAAGAGTCACCCCTTCCCTCGGAGGGAAGGGGTCGGGGGTTAGGAACCTCCCTCACCGTAGCGTGCTCGTATAAATGCTGTTGAACAAAAGGCGGTAGGTGCCGCGCGCCTGGGCGCGGAACTGCGCGCGGAAGCCAATCAGGATGACGCGACCGTGCGCCACCGGTGCTTCCACGACCGCCGCGCGCCCTTGAATCTTCTCCGGTCCCAGCATCCAGCCGGACAGGAGGGGGTTGCTCATCGGGTAGCGCGCCACCGCCGATGCACCGCCGTGCACCTCGAAGGCGGGGCTGTTGACGAAGAGCGCGACGCTTTCCCGCTCGAAGCCGTAGCCGATCGGGTGGTTCGGATCGAGCAGGATGCGCACCATCGAGCCGGGCGAGTAGAACTCCTGCGCCGTCACTCCTTCGAGGACATTCGTCACGGGCAGATAACACTGCTTTACCGCCACGTCGCACGCCCCATCCAGCGCGATCAGCGTGCCCCCGGCCTCGACAAAGCGCCGGAGGTTCGCCGCGCCCAGTTCGCCGATCCCGCCTGTGTACTCCAGCGGGTAGTCGGACGGGCTGTTTCCTTCCATAATCATCTTCGCCGACATCGCAGGCAGGATGATGCACGAGCAGCGGCCTCGGAGATCGCCCTGCCGCATATCGCCGTCCCGCAGCGTGTCGTACAAGAAGCCGTATTCTTCCAGGATGAAGCGTGTCCAGCCCTCATCAATCGCGTTCGACCACCACGGGCGATAGAGGCCGACTTTTGGCTGCCGCAGCCGTCGCGCCGATGTCGGTACTCGTTCGACCGCCGCAGCGCGCACGCCGTACTCGACGCAGCGGTTCCGCACGCGGTCCAATACGTCGTCCGTCGCCGTAATGGCATACGCGCCCGGTGCGAACTCATCGCCGCCGCCGCGTACGGGGCCACTCGTGCGGCTCACTTCCAGTCCGTCTGCAAGCAGGGCGTTGACGAGTTTGACGCTCGCGTTCGTTTCCGCGCCGATGACGATCCCAGCCGTGCCCGTTCCCTTCACTGACCCCTTTGGTGGCGCAATCAGACCAATAACGGGCGTGAGTTCCGCCTTGAACGGCGTTGCAACCGCGACCGCCTCGACGCCCATCTGCAAGGGGAGCGAGTGCGCGGTGATGTCGTATGGCGGCTTCGGTGGGCCGTCCGGGTAGAGGCGGAGGTCCGGATACTTCTGCGTTTCCAGGAGCGTCTTCGCATACGCGCCGTATGGCTGCGCCATCTGAATGACGGCGGATGCGGCGGGGTAGGTGACGCCGTCCGCCATGAAGCGCGTTTTCGCCTGGTGTAGTTCGATGCCGCCGCGCTGCAAGACCTGCAAGAGTTCAGCGGTCGTCACCGGATCGCGCTGCCCCGCCGGGACGATGAAGGCCATCGGCGGGCCGGTACGCTCGACCGCACGGCGCGAGAGGGCGGCGAAGTTCGAGAGCCACATATCCCGATAGCGTGCGGCGTGGAGCAGGAGCGCGTCGGTGCTGATCCGGTTGTAGGCGACGATGTCGGCGAGCGCCCACTCGCCGCCGGGCCATGGGTTCGGATGATTCCACGTTGCCAGATGCGGCTCGAAGCCGCGCCCGATCTTCAAGTCCTCCTTGTTGATCGTTACGGGCGTAGCGATCCGGCAACTCGCCGCCTCGGACAGGATGCGTACGCCGCCGTGGTAGTGTTGATAGGCACGGGAAGGGGAGAAGGCGTCGAAGATGACATTCGTCGTCACACCCGCCTTGCCGTGCTGCGCGAGCGCCTGCGCCATCGTCGAGCCGAGGACGTTGATCTCCTGCGAGAGGATCGGGTCCACATTCGGGTCGTACGGGTCAATGAACGGGGGCACGAAGTAGCGCGGGCCGTCCTGCATCATCTGATGGAGGTCGTAAACGATCTGTGGGTGCCAGACATTGTGGACCTTCTCGACCGCCAGGCGATTCTCGGCCTGCGTGAGCATGAACCAGTCGCGGTTGTTGTCGTGCCCGGTATATGTCTGATAGAGCTGCGGTGGCGCGCTCCCCTCGAATGGCGTGCCGAGCGTCTTCGTGTACCACTGCTCGACGAGGTCCCAGCCGTCCGGGTTGAGCGACGGCACGAGCAGCAGAATGACATTGTCGAGAATCTGCCGCGTCGCCGCATCGTCCTTCGTCGCGAGGTCGTGCGCGAGGCCCATCGCCATCATTGTCGCGCCCACTTCCGTCGCGTGGATCGTGCAGGTAATGAGCGCGATGGTCTTGCCTTCGGCGACAAAACCGGCGGTCTGCCGCGCGCTCGCACCGCGCGGATCGGCGAGGTGGGCCTGAATATCGCGGTAGTGATCGAGTCGCGCGTGTGTTTCCTCGCTCGCAATCACCGAAAGCAGGAACGGCCTGCCCTCGGTCGAGTTGCCGAGTACGTCGGTGTGGACGCGCGGCGAACGCGCGCCGAGTAGTTGGAAGTAGGACGCGATCTGCGACCACGGCGCGAGTTTGCGGGCATCGCCCGGCACGAAGCCGAGATGGTCGGCGGGTGTCAAGATGGCTGCATGTGCCGATGCCGCGCTCGTTGCCCCCGGTGCGGTCGCCGTTTCCGCCATACTCTGCTCCTTCATGCGAGTGATCGGTCGCGAATGTTCGCCGAGTATAGCAGGCAGCGCGCTGGGGCATGCAATAATCGCGGTGGAGGCAAGCGCCCCGCTCGCCTCCACGACAAAGAACGAGTCTTACCTCACGATCGCAGCGGGCCGAGTGCGCAGGATAGTTTCTGCCTCGGCGATGATGCGGCGGAGGATGTCGCCCGCCGGTTCGATGGTGTGGACGAGTCCGGCGGCGTTTCCGCCGATTACCTCGGCAATCCGACTGTCGCCCGCGCGTTCCGCCCGCTGTATTTCGGCGCGCAGTGCGTCGCTCCCGGCGACAACGGCGTCATCATGACCGTGCCACTGATCGGTGAAGTCGTTGCGGATGACGCGTGCGGGGTAGGACGCGGGGAACGGGTGGCCCATTGCGAGGTCGAAGACGCGGGTCAGAACGGTGTCGTCCGTACCTGCTGCAAGGAGCCGCGCCTGTGCCCAGGCGTCGCCCGCCCACTCGCGGCTCGCCATGAAGCGCGTCCCCATCCATACCCCTGTCGCGCCGAGCATCAATGCCGCAGCAAATCCCCGCCCATCGGCGATGCCACCCGCCGCGATCACGGGTACGCTGCCAACCGCATCAATGACGGCTGGCACGAGGGGCAGCGTCGCGCTACGTCTGCCGGTATGGCCACCTGCCTCGGTCCCCTGCGCCGCAATCGCATCCACACCGGCCCGCGCCGCCGCAACGGCCTGCGCAACGCTCTGCACCTGCGCGATCACGAGGATGCCCGCCGCGTGCGCCGCCGCGACATACGGTGTCGGGTCCGCGAACGAATGCGCAATCGCCGCGACACGCTCCTCCATCGCGACCTGGACGAGATCGTCCACGCCCGCGAACAGGGAGATGAAGCCGACGCCGAAGGGCCGGTCCGTCCGCTCCCGCGCCGCGCGGATTTGCGCTCGTAGCCAGTCGGCATCACCGCCACTGCCGCCAATCAGCCCGAAACCGCCCGCGTTTGCTACTGCCGCTGCGAGATCGGCGGTCGCCGTCCCCGTCATCGGCGCATTGATAACCGGGTGGGCAATCCCGAGCAGATCGCACAAACCGGTGTGGATCATCGCTCGTCCATCCGTTCCCGCAGGGCACGCGTGAACGTCGGCGCTTCGAGCGATAGGTTGTCCAGCACTTGCTCGACCGACTGCGGTGGATTCTGGAGATCGCTTGCCTGTTCGGTAATGATTTGCTGGAGAGCGTTTGGATTCGCAACGAATAGGTCGTTGAGAAACGTGTCAGCAGACTGCGCCTCGATGTTATACGGCGCGAGCGCATGGGTCGGGAAATGACGACGATTCTGTGTAACGATAACCGGCGCTTTGACATGGACCGCCGTCGCAAGGACATGGCGATCCTTCGCATTATTGGTCATCAACGGGATGTTCGCTTCGTATCCTTGCACCAGCGCATCGGGGAGCGCCCGCTGCATATTCGCACATCGCCATCGTGCCCCTTCGGGAGTTGTCCGCCCCTGTATCACGAGATTGCGCGCGATTTCATCGAGGATCAGTTGATTCCAGTACGCGCGATAGATTCCCTCCAAAGCGGCACGAATCAACAGATCGCAGAACACCATCGGAAAAAGGACATTCGCGTCCAATATGGCTACCGGCACGACGCGCGGGACGCTCATGCGTCGGGAAGGACGGTAAATTTGCGTGGCGGAAGGTCGTATCCGCCCATCTCTTCCCCTTGTCGCGTCAGTTCAGCGAGAATTTGCTTGCGCTCGGCATACCACACCGCATGGAAGGCCATGAGGTCGTCGTATTGGATACGGCGGTGGGAACCGACCACCGTATACGGGATCGCGCCCTCGTCCAGCAATTTGATGAGATACGGGCGAGAAACATTGAGGATGTCCGCCGCCTGTTGGGTCGTTAGCGCTTTGTCCACCGCAGTGAGGAAAATCGCCTTGTTCTCTGCCGCGAACTGCGCCAGTTGCCGGATCGTCGGGCGGATGCTTTCGGGTATTTCGACCGTCTCACCCTCGGCATTGGTCAGTTTGACGCCGGGTTCGCCGAGCAGGGCGATGATCCGCGCATAGCGGTTATGCTCCTCCGGTGTGACGGATTTCGGTACGAGCGTGGATGTTGCCATAGTAAAGAGTCCTCCTGCAATTATCGCATCGTAGTGCGTAAACGCAATAAACGCAACGACTTCGTGGCAGTGCGCGTGGCGGTTAGAAACGGGAAGGTTCGGGCACGACGGGTGCGCCGATCGCCATGCTAGTCTGTGCGGCGAGGATCGCGGCGAGACCGGGACGCATCGCCCACGCGGCGGTGGCTGGTTCGTCCCCAGCGTGGATACAGTCGAGGAAGTGGCGGATCTCCACGGTAAAGGTGTCTTCCTGCGGTGTGTGCTCGGTGCGCGTGTCTTCTGGTGTGACGATGGTCAGCGTGCCGTCGCCATCGGTCATCAGGGAACCGTCCGGGCCGAAGACCTCGACGCGGATGCGCTCGCCGTGCGACACGTGGGTAGAAAAACTCTCGGAAAGGAGCGCGACGCCGCCTCCCGCCATGCGGAAAAGGCCGACGCTTGTGTCATCGGTCGTCATCTCGAGGAGCGTCTTGCGAGCGGCGGTGGCGTAGACCTCCTGGAATGGCGCATCGCCCATCAGCATTCGCACCGTCTCGATGTCATGGATGCCACCGCTCCACATGATGCCGCCGGTCGGGTCGGTGAAGAACCACGGCCGCGCGCGCAATGAATCGTGCATGTGATGATCGCGGGAGATACGACAAAGGAAGGGCGGGCCGATCATGCCAGCGAAGATCAGTTCAGTCATCCGCAGGTAGATCGGGTCGTAACGAACATTTTCGGCAACCATCAGGATGCGCCGCGCGTGGGCGGCGGTGGCGATCATTGCGTCCGCTTCATCGAGGCTGATGGCAAAGGGCTTTTCGATCAGCACATGCTTCCCTGCCGCCAGTGCCGCTTCGGCGATGCTGGCGTGAAGCGTGTGCGGCAAACAGATGTCTACCGCCTGCACGTCCGGTCGGGCGAGTGCGGCGGCAAAGTCGTCAGTCGCGAATGGCACGTCCCACTCCCGCGCACATTCCTGCGCCACGGCGAGGCGCGAATCCACCACGGCGGCAATCCGCCCGCGATCCGCCAGCGCACGGTAGCCAATCGCATGTCGCTCCCCCGCCCACCCCGCGCCGATCAACGCCACGCCAACCGTCTCCGCCATCACGCCCGCCCCTGAACGAAACCGATTGAATCGCAAGACTCCCAGGCGAAAAAGAGACGGATCGAACCGCCAAGACACCAAGAACACAATACGTCTTTGTGTCTCTTGGTGTTCTTGGTGTTCTTGGTGTCTTGGCGGTTCGATTTCTTTCGCTACTTCTTGGCCGGCGGTGCGACCTTGTCTGCGGCGATCGTGGCGACGGATTGCGACTCGTAGCCGTCGCCCTGCTTGACGAGTTTGACCTGGAACATCGGCTGCACGAGGGCGTGATCCTCTTTACGGATCGTGTAATCGCCCTTCACGCCCTTAAAGGAGTACCCTTCCAGCGCCGCGATCATCTTTTTCACATCGCTGCCGTCCGCGCCCTCGATGGCATGGACGATCATCTGTGCGCCCGCGAAGCCGTCCGGGTCGAAAAGGTCGGGCACCTGGTTCTTCTTTTTCAAGGCGTCAACGAGGTACTGATTCGCCTCGTTCTGCGGCGCCTGATAGATGTAGTGCGAAAGAAAGGCGATCTTGTCCGCCGCCGGTCCGAAGATTGGGTAGGTCGAGCGCTGGTCGAGGCCGGTGACGACCTTGTTGCTCGTTAACACGCCCTGGCTGTCGAGCGCGCCGTACATCGCCGTCGCGGTTGTGCCCGCCCAGGCGACGAAGACGAGGTCCGCCTTCTTGCCGGCGACCTGCTGTGCGAACGGCGCAAAGTCCTTCGCGTCCTGCGGAACAAGCAGTTGGTCAACCGTCGCGCCATCGGCACCGAAGATCTGCTTCACCGCCGCGACGTTGGACTGGCCGAAAGCGGAATCCTGCGCGAAAACGAGGACATTCTTGCCTTTAAGGTCGGTAAGGAACGACTTCGCCGTCTGCACATCCTGCACCGACTGCCGTCCGGAGCGGAAAGTGTAGCCATTGATGCCCGTCATTGCGTCCGTCGCTGCCGGGCCACTGATGAAGAGCACCTGATTCTGCTCCGCCAATGGTGCGACCTGGAGCGCGACGCCGGAAACGACCGACCCGCCGATGATCTTGTATCCCTGCCCGATGAAGTCCTTCGCCGCCGCGACCGCCGTCGCCGGATCGCCCGCATCGTCCTTGATGTCCAACTGCACCTTGTGCCCGGCGATCATGCCCGTGCCCTTGGTAGCGTAGTCGAGGCCGATCTGCAACCCATCGAGATACTGCGCGCCGTACGACGCAAGCGGGCCGGACTTCGACGTGATGATGCCGACCTTGATTATGTCCTTCGCCTGTACCGCGACCGCGCTCGCCGCCGGGCTTGTCGCCGCAGCAGCGGAGCCGACAGGTGCGGTGGTCCCACTCGCTGCCACGCTCCCGACCGGACGTGTCGCCGCCGCAGCGGAACCGGCCACCGTCGTCGCGGCGGGTGCGCCGGTCGCTGCCGGTGCGGTCGTTGCTACCGGTGCGGTCGCGCCCGCCGGTTTCGGCGTATCGGTCGCGGCGCTTCCCCCGCCACAGGCGGCAAGAACGGCGGCGACGCTCGCGCCCGCCGCCAGTTTCAGCATCTCCCGGCGCCACAACGGACGCCCCACGGTTTCCCCACGCACAGTATCAAACGAACGCATCATCTTCCCCTTCATCATTCAATCGCATTTCGATTCCCTGACCGCAGTATCGGTGATCGCTGGACAAAGCACAATTCTGTACGTGCCGATGGTGCGAAAACCGGGGATGTCGCTGCAGAGGCATAGAGGACACAGAGGAGGAACG
>JBBSFO010000215.1:0-7969 GCA_038238655.1 Thermomicrobiales bacterium
GGCTGGAGTGCCGGGCGTACGGCGACGGTGGCCGGGCGCGCGGGGCGAGGTCGGCATGATCGGCCTGCTCACGATCATCTTCGCGCTCTTTTTCTGGCGCTTGCTTTTCGAGAAGGGTGTGGCGATCCCGAAGGGCGGCGGCGACTTCAACTCCTTTTACTATCCGCTTTCCGCCTTCGCCGCGAACCAAATCCAAGGCGGGCATTTCCCGCTCTGGAACCCGTATCTGTTCGCGGGCGCGCCGTTCGCGGCGGACTATCAGGCGGGCGCGCTGTATCCGCCAAACCTGCTTGTGTGGGCGCTGGCGCGTCCCTTCACGTATGGGGCGTTCGAGGCGCTGGCAATTTCCCACGTTTGGTGGACCTCCGTGACGATGTTCGGCTTCGCGCGGACGGTCGGGTTGCGCCGGGCGCCGTCGCTGATCGCTGCAATTACTTTTGCATACGGCGGCTTCATGACGGCGCAGATCGGTCACGCGCCGATGATCGCAGTCGCATCGTGGTTGCCCGCCATCCTCGCCGCGCTGTATCGTGCGCGGCAGGGGAGCATCGGCTGGACCGTGCTCGCCGGGCTTGGTTTGACAATGGCGACGCTGGCCGGTCATCCGCAAGTGCTTCTGTATGTGATGAGTGCCGTTGTTGCCTATGGCCTGTATCTCGCATGGGCGGATCGCCCCATTGCGTCGCCGGGTCTGGTCGAAGGTGACGCGAACACTGTCTCGGTGCCGGGCATGCCAGCAGAAACCGTAGTGCGCGGTGGCAATTGGTGGGGCCGTCGTACCGACCCCGTTGTCCGCCATTGGGTCGGTGCCCTCGCGCGGTTAGCCACCATGTTCGTTATCGCGGTCGGGTTGTCCGCGCCCTTGCTGCTTCCCGCCGAGCAGTTGTCGCGCCGGTCGGTGCGCGCCGGGATTGGCTATGAGAACGCGACGCAGTTCAGCGTGCAGCCCGTCGCGCTCCTGCAACTCCTGCTGCCGAAGGTCTTTGGCGATAACCCGACGAACTATTGGGGCGCGTTCGCGAACGGCGAAATCTGGGGATACGCGGGTGTCGTCGCGCTGATCCTCGCCGTCATTGGTCTTCTCTGGCGAACGCGAGCGGGGGATGGGCAGAAGCTCTTTTTCGTCGCGCTCGGCGGGGTCGCGCTCCTCGGTGCGCTCGGCCCATTCACGCCGCTGCATGGATGGCTCTATGGGTTTGTACCCGGGTATGACCGCGTGCGCGCCGCTGGTCGGTTGCTGCTGCTGTACGATCTCGCCGTGGCGCTCCTTGCCGCGTGGGGCCTTGATGCCTTGTTGGATTGGCTCGTCGCACGCCGAACCACCCTCACCGAACTCGGCGCGATCGTGCGGCAGGTGCGGCGCGGCGTTGGGATCGTCGTGGCTGTCCTCGCGCTCTTTATCATCCCGCTCTTTTATAGCCTGATTTTGCGGCAGGACGATCCAGTCAATCGCCCGGTGATCGCCGTGGACGGCCTCAATCTTCTCCTGCTTATCCTGCTCGGTGCCCTCGCGCTTGTTTGGGCCGTGGAGCGGCGCGGTGTCGGATCGGGTGCGACGACAATTCTTGCGACGGCACTCGTCGTCTTCGACCTCTTCAGTGCGACAATCGGCTTCAACCCAACGACAGACAACCTGCTGGCCGGCTTCCAGCAACCGGCGGCACAGCGCGAGTTGGCCGCACGCACGGTAGCCAATCCGCCGTTCCGTGTGGATACCGACGACATTTCCGACCGTTGGCAGCCGTCACTCGCGGCGATAGATGGCGTGGAGAGCGTTTCCGGCGCGTACAACCCCCTCCAACTGGCCGACTACGCCGCCTTCCGCGAGCGGGCGCAAAGCAGCCGCTCCAGCGCGCTCTACGGTTTGCTGAATGTCGCGTATGTTGGCCTACCCAATGAAAAGCCTGCGCCTGCGGACTGGCAGCGAGCATTCACCGGGGACAAAGTGATCTTTTACCAGCCAAGCCGCCCGCCGCTGCCACGGGCATTTGTTGTTGGTCCGGCGGCGACAGTGGCGAATCCGGGGGCGGCGTTTGACCGCATCAAAGCGCCCGATTTCGACCCCGCGAAGATTGTCTATCTCCAGGGCGCGGTGCAACCGACGGCCACCGATCCCGCCGCCAGCCCGGCGACGGTAACGCGTGAGGGTACGGACGGCTTGACAGTCCATGTGACTACCGGCGGCGCGGGGTATCTGGTGCTTTCGGATGCCTTCTTCCCTGATTGGCGTGCGACGGTGGACGACCACGATGGAACGATTCTCCAGGCCGATCTCGCATTCCGGGCCGTCTATTTGCCGGGCGGCGGCGATCACACGGTGGTTTTCCGCTTTCGTCCGAGGTGGTGGACGATTGGCTGGGGCATCGCGGGCCTGACCGCGCTCGGCACGCTTGCGTTGCTCGTGCTCGCGCCGCTCGTTCGGCGGAGGCGGCGCTGATGCGTGGCCGTCATCATGCCATCTGCGGCGCGGCGGTCGCCGCGCCCGCGCTCCTGTATCTAACGCATGGGAGCATCGGCGCGGTCGTCGTCGGCGTGCCAATCGCGACGCTCGGCGCGATGCTGCCGGATATTGATACGCGCCGTTTCCCGTTGCAAGGTGAGGTGTGGCGCGGTTGGAAGCGGCTGGCGGCGACGGCGCGGTCGCGGGGGGCGCTCGGTATGCCGTTCGCTCTCGCGGCGATCGTCGTTGGGGCGATGATGGCGGGCTTTCTTGGCGCGCTCTCCTGGCTCGTACGGCGCGTCGTGTCGCATCGCGGCTTCACCCATACCATCTTCTGCACTGCGCTCATCGGCGTGGCGGCGACCTGGGCGAGCCTGCGGCTCCTCGGCTCGGGGGTGCCCGGCATCGCGCTTGCCATCGGCTATGCCTCGCACCTCGTCACCGATGCGATGACGTATCGAGGTGTAGACGCCTTCGAGCCGCTGCTACCCCTGACGATTCATGTCCTTCCCCCTGGCTTGCGTTTTGGCAATGGCGGCGTCCGCGAGGGAATCGCCGTCTTCACCATCGTCGTCGCCGCGATCCTCGGTATCGCCACCGCCTATGCCCGCTTCGGCCCGCGCTTGTAACGCGTTGAACCGCCCGGACAAAAAGGAGACGTAACGCAGAGGGCACAGAGGACACGGGGAGGGATATTTCGTTTTCATTTCTCTACGTTCTCTGAGCCCTCTGCGTCCTCTGCGTTAAACTGGTTTCATCCTTGGTGTCTTCGTGGTTCAATTCCCCAATGGGCGTTTGGTGGGGATGCCGACGCGGCGGGGGTAGTGGGGCGGAGTGTCACTGGTCTTATCAATGCGGATGAGGACGTGGGTTTCCAGTCCGGGGATGGGAACGGGTGTGACAGTGCCAATTGTACCGCCGAGCGCGGTCGCGGCGCGCGCGCCCTCGGCGAGTTCATCGGCGATGTCGCCTCGTTTGAGCGCAAGGACGAATCCGTTTGGGCGGACAAAGGGGAGGCAGTATTCGAGCAGGACGGAGAGTCGCGCCACCGCGCGTGCAAGCACGATGTCCATATGGCCGCGCAGTGTCGGGTGATGCGCCGCTTCTTCCGCGCGGAAGTTGAGCGCGGTGACATTGTCGAGGCCGAGATCGTCCGCGACGCGGCGCAGGAACGCGACCTTTTTGCCCGTTGCTTCAAGCAGCGTGACGGCGACGCGCGGTCGCACAATCGCGAGCGGCAGGCCAGGAAACCCTGCGCCACTGCCAACGTCGAGAATACGCACCGTGGAAAGCATCGCGACATCGCCGCCGATCAGTCGCACATAGTCATCCACGGCGGGCACGACGGTCAGCGAATCCGCGAAGTGCAGGAGTTGGACAGCGGCAGGGTCGGTGATCGCCGTCAGGTTGACGGTAGCATTTTCGCGCACGAGCTCCGCGCCGAGCCGCCGGAAGCGGTCGAGATCGCGTGCGTTCAGATGCAGCCCGAGTGTGCGCGCCGCCGCTTCGAGGAGCGAGAGATCCACGAAGGTATCGGTTACGCCGTCTGACATTCCGCCCTCCCAGTGAAGAGGCAACGAGCCGGAGCATTGCTCCGGCCCGGTAATCTCGCAGATTGTCTCGCGCTGCGTCAATCAGCGGCGAACGCGCGCCGGGATTGACGCCGGGATCGCGCAGAGGGTTCGCGCTTGCGCCGCGATGTTTTCGGCGGTCAGGCCGCACTGCGTGCGGAGTTGCGCGGGCGTGCCATGGTCCACAAACTGATCGGGGATGCCGAGCACCGTGACGGGGCAGGTACAACGGTGCCGCGCGAGCAATTCAAGAATCGCGCTGCCAAAGCCGCCTGCCGCGATGCCCTCCTCGATCGTTACGAATCGCCCGACGCGCTGTGCCAGATCGAGAATGCATTCCTCATCCAGCGGCTTCGCAAACCGCGCGTTGACAACCGTTGCCGCGATGCCGTCGTGCGCGAGTAAATCTGCCCCCGCCATCGCGGTGGGCACGTGTGCGCCAAACGCGAGGATTGCCACATCGTCGCCAGCCCGCACGGTTTCCGCCTTGCCGATCGGTAGGGGCGACAACGCCGCGTCGAGCGGCACGCCGAGGCTGGCACCGCGCGGGAAGCGCATGGAGATCGGGCCATCGTGCGCCATCGCCGTCGCGATCATGTGGCGCAACTCGTTCTCATCTTTCGGTGCCATAACGACCATATTCGGGATGGCGCGCAGATAGGCGATGTCGAAGATACCGTGGTGGGTCCGGCCATCTTCGCCGACCAGACCCGCATTGATGACCACAAAAGTCACTGGCAGGTTCTGGATCGCGACATCATGAATGATCGAGTCGTACGCACGCTGCAGGAAGGTGCTGTAGATTGCGCAGACCGGTTTCATTCCCGCCGCTGCGAGGCCCGCCGCGAAGGTCACGGCGTGTTGCTCGGCGATGCCGACATCGAACATCCGATCCGGGTAGACCTTCTGAAACTTATCTAACCCCGTGCTGCTTGGCATCGCGGCGGTGATGCCAACGATCAACGCGTTGCGCGCCGCTTGCTCGATCAGGGTTTGTGCGAAGAAGTCGCGATACGCGGGCAGAGAAGGCGGTGTGCCTGCTGGTTTCGCCGCCTCGACCTGATAGGTCTTGATCGGATCCGCCTCGCACGCCTCGATACCCTTGCCCTTCGTGGTCAGGACATGGATGAAAACCGGGGAAGGCATCGTTTTGGCGACGCGGAAGGTATTAATCATCAGTTCGGTGTCGTGGCCGTCCACCGGGCCAATATAGGCGAAGCCCAGCTCCTCCCAGATCATCGGCGCGAGCATCACTTCCTTGACGCCATCCTTGAAACGCTTGCCGAGTTCGAGCCATGTCTCACCTGCCGGCAGGCGCTTGATGACGCGCGCGATCTGATCTTTCATCTGCTCGAAGGCAGGGTGGGCGCGCATCCGATTCAGATAGAGGTGCAGCGCGCCGACGCTGCGCGCGATGGAAAGTTCGTTGTCGTTAAGGACGACGATCAGTGGCGCATCCATGTGGCCCGCGTTGTTCAGCGCCTCCCACGCAAGGCCACCGGTCAGCGCCCCATCGCCAATCACCGCGACCGCGTGTCGGTTCGGCTCGCCTTTGAACTGATTCGCGACTGCGAAGCCGAGCGCAGCGGAGATCGAGGTGCTTGTGTGCCCCGCACCGAATGCATCGTGCTCGCTCTCCTCGCGCTTGAGGAAACCGGAGATGCCGCCTGCCTGCTTCAGTGTGTGGAATTGATCGCGCCGACCTGTAAGGATTTTGTGCGCGTATGCCTGATGCCCGACGTCCCAAATGATCGGTTCACGCGGTGTATCGAACGCTGCGAGCAAGGCGATGGCCATTTCGACGACGCCGAGGTTGGGTGAAAGGTGGCCACCATTCGTGTTGACGACGTCGACAAGGAGCGTGCGAACATCGGCGGCGAGTTCTACCCGCTCCGCAGGTGTCAACGCCCGGATATCATCCGGCCCATTGACCCGCGATAGGACTGACATTACTGTCCCCTTCTCTAGACCAGCGCGTCAGCGGCGACGAACCAATCCTTCACTTCCTTCGCCGCATCATACGCACGCGTGATGCCAGCGTCAAACGTGGCCCATCAACAATTGCGACAGGTGAGTAGCCTATCCGACAGTAGTACGTGGAGCGCACCGCGCTGGATGACATTGCCGGACAAGAGAGAAAGGCAATCCGGTCCTGAGGGCAAAAAAAGTGAGGGGCCGACGTTTCCGTCCGCCCCTCGTCTCTGGATGTCACCGGGTACTAGCGAACGCTCTTCCCGGTGACACCCACAAGACTACACGAACTATCCATGGGCATCACCTCCTTTATCCGTGGGATGTGTCGTTGCATCTCACTGGCCGGAGTGTACCATTCCGGGGTGGTCATGTCAAGGGGAAAATCGCAGTAGACAGCTCTGCGCACCTGCACTACCATGACCGCATATCGCCTCGACGGATCACGGGGGAGGAGCAACCAATGACGACAACCACACGCATCACCGATCAGTATCTTGGGGCGAATCCGCAGTCGCGCGCTTTGCATGAGCGCGCGCGCAAAGTGCTGCCCGGCGGCATCGCGCACGATGTCCGTCATATCCAGCCCTTTCCGCTGACGATGAGCCACGCGGAAGGCGCATACAAGTGGGACGTAGACGGCCACAGGTACATTGACTACGTCGTCGGCCACGGCGCGCTCCTGCTCGGCCACAGCCATCCGGAAATCGTCGCAGCGGTGCAGCAGCAGGCGGCACGCGGCACGCACCTCGGCGCGGGAAACGAATTCGAGATTGCCTGGGCGGAACAGGTGCAGCGACTGATCCCCTCCGCCGATCTTGTCAAGTTCACCTCCAGCGGCACCGAAGCGACGATGATGGCATTCCGCCTTGCTCGCGCCTCTACCGGAAAGACGAAGATTCTCAAGTTCGCCGGACATTTCCATGGCTGGCACGATTACGCGACGATCGCGCAGCAACTGCCGTGGGAAGGCACGCCATCGCCGGGAGTCCCCGAGGAAGTCCTTTCGACAATTGTCGTTGCGCCGACAAACGATCTTGACTTCACGGAGGCGCGGCTGGCGGAAGGCGATATCGCTGCGGTGATCCTCGAAGCATCGGGCGCATCGTGGTCCTCGATCCCGCACCCACCCGGCTACCTTCAGCGACTGCGCGCGATGACAGAGAAGCACGGCGTCGTGCTGATCTTTGACGAGGTGATCACCGGCTTTCGCTGGTCGCCCGGCGGTGTCCAGGCGAAGGAGGGCGTCACCCCCGACCTGACGACGATGGCGAAAATTCTCGCCGGTGGCTTGCCGGGTGGCGCAGTCGCGGGCAGATCGGCAATCATGGACCTGCTTACCTTCCGCGATGACTCGGAGTGGAACCGCCGCAAGAAGGTGGGGCACCCAGGCACCTACAACGGCAACCCGCTCTCCGCTGTCGCGGGTCTCACGGCGCTCACTATCCTCGCCGACCCTGCACAGCAGGAGTACGCGGACGGTCTCGCGGCGCGCGTCCGTGCGGGCTTCAACCGGGTCTTGCTGCACGAGGAAGTGCCGGGCTTCTGCTACGGCGAATCGAGCGTCTTCCATCTTGTTCTCGGCACGGCGCTGCCGGGCGGCACACCGGACGGCGACCTCAATGCGCCGGAAGGGATCGCTCCCGAAACGCTGAAACGCGGTATGCCCGGCACGCTTGCTGAGGCAATTCAATGCGGCATGGTTAACGAGGGCGTGGATGTCTTCCACGGCGGCGGCTTGCTCTCGATCGCGCACACCGAAGCGGATGTTGATCGCACGATTGAAGCATTCGACACGACGATCCGCCGGATAATCGCCGAGGACATGTTCAAATAGAAGGAGCGCAGACTTTCCCGCCTGTGCCCAGATGCGAGAAACCGCCCGGTGAGGGGCGGTTTCCTTTTATTTTCTTTGTGTGCGGTTGTTAGCGGCCCCGACCGCGATACCAGAACCCGCCACCACCGAAGAGCAAGAGCACGACAAGAA
>JBBSFO010000216.1:0-7963 GCA_038238655.1 Thermomicrobiales bacterium
CAACGCCA
The DNA here is from genome assembly GCA_038238655.1 of Thermomicrobiales bacterium. Taxonomy (GTDB): domain Bacteria; phylum Chloroflexota; class Chloroflexia; order Thermomicrobiales; family JALYUS01; genus JALYUS01. The sequence continues at coordinate 9 of JBBSFO010000216.1, forward strand.
TATCGTTGCGAACAGTGGCGCTCGAAATATCAAGCCCGCCACGCTCGACAACAGTTTTCGAGCCGATGGCGCGCATTGTTTCGGTATATTCACGCACCAGCACGCGAAGAATTCGTTCCTGCCTCTGGCTCAATCGCATCGCATCCATGACCAACTCCTGATTGCGGTTAGCACTCTCGCCTCACGACTGCTAACAGCAGCACCATACCACTTGATATGGGTCATGTCAAGGCGCTGCTTTGTATTATGTCAACTTGTACTCTGGCGATTCGCGCCGTCTTGCCGTACCATTACCGACCGGAACCGCTCGCGACGAAAGGCGATCCATGAACGCAATTCCGTCTCTCAGTGATGAACAGCATGTCCTGCCTCGGAGCGCGCGCCGCATCGAGGCGGGCCTCCTGACACTCGGCAATGTCCCACTGACGACCTTCGCCTTGCGGTACGGCACGCCGCTCTATTTGTATGATGATGAGCACCTGCGCTCCAGCCTGTGGCGCTTTCGCCGCGCCTTCAGCGAGCGTTTGCCTGCGCCCGCGACCTTTACGCTCTCCTATGCCTCCAAAGCATTTCTTTGCACCGCGCTCGTCCAGATTCTTGCGGAGGAACACGTCGGCTTGGATGTCAATTCCGGGGGCGAGTTGCATATCGCCCTGCGCGGCGGCATGCCTGCCAGCATGATCCACATGCACGGTAACGCGAAGAGCGCGGACGAACTGCGCATGGCAATCGAACACGGCGTAGGCAGGATCGTCGTGGACAATCGGACGGAACTCGCCGCCCTCGACCGGATCGCCGGATCGCTCGGCACGCGCGCCGCAATCTGGCTGCGCGTCAATCCCGGCGTCGCCGTCCATACCCACGCGGCGATGGCGACCGGGCACCTCGATTCCAAGTTCGGCCTGCCGATCGAGACTGGCGACGCCGCCCGCGCGGTCGAAGCAGCCCTCGCCGCACAGAACCTCGACTTAATGGGCTTGCACGCGCATATCGGCTCGTCAATCGTGGAGCCGGAGCCGTACCAGGAAACTGCGCGCCGTTTTGTCCTGTTCGCCGCCGCGATGCGCCTTCGCCACGGCTGGACGATGCGCGAGTGCAGCCCCGGCGGTGGCTTTGCCGTCCCGTATCTGCCCGACGATCACGCGCTCGATGCCGACACCGCCGCTGAGGCGATCATCGGCACGCTCGTCACCGCGTGCGACGCGGCGGACTTTCCGGTGCCGGGCATCACAATCGAGCCGGGCAAGGCGCTGATCGGCCCGGCGGCGATTGCGTTGTACGCGGTCAACAACATCAAGGAGATCGCCGGTGTCCGCCGTTTCGTCGCCGTGGACGGCGGCATGGCGGACAATATCCGCCCCGCCCTCTACGGCGCGCGCTACACCGTGTTGCTCGCGAACCGCGCGCCAACCGGCGCTCCAGTAATCAGCACCGTCGTCGGGCGGTACTGCGAGAGCGGCGACATCCTCGCACGCGACGTGCCGCTCCCTGCCGATCTCGAACCCGGCGACCTGCTCGCTTTCCCGACCGCAGGCGCATACAGCATCCCGATGTCCAGCCAGTACAATGGCGTGCCGCGACCGGCCGTCGTTCTCGTCCGCGAAGATGGCACGCACCAACTGATCCGCCGCCGCGAAACGTACGACGACTTGCTCCGCGCCGATGTGCCACTCGAAGAAACATAGGGGGTTATACGCCATGCCGTATGCCGATCTCACGGGCCGTGTCGCGATCGTCACGGGTGGCATGGGTGCGCTCGGTCTGGGAACAATCCGGGCGCTGCTTGACGCGGGCGCAACAGTCATCACGACCAGCACGCATCATTCCGAGGAGCACGATGGTGGCGCATCCCTCCCTGACGACCACCGCACGTGCCTCACGACCGTCGCGGCGGACGTCACGACCGAGCGAGGTGCGGCATCAGTCGTTCGTCATGCGACAGACATGCATGGTGCGATCCACATCCTTATCAACATCGTCGGCGGCTACGCGGGCGGGCCGTCCGTCGCGGAAACCGATCTGGCAACGTGGCACGAGCAATTCGAATTGAATGCGACGACCGCCTTTTTGATGGCCCGCGCGGCGATCCCGGTGATGCAACCGCAGGGCTGGGGGCGTATCATTAGTGTCGCGTCGCGCGCCGCGCGTACGTCTCCGGCGGGACTCGGCGCCTATGCGGTTTCCAAGAGTGCAGTCATTACCCTGACCGAGGCACTGGCAAACGAGTTGCGCGAGTATGGCATTACGGCGAATGCGATTGTGCCGAGCGTCATTGATACACCGGCCAATCGCAAGGCAATGCCGGAAAGCGATTTCGACACCTGGGTGCGACCGGAGCAGATTGGCAGTGTTATCCGCTTCCTGGCGTCCGAGGAGAGCGGCATCATCAGCGGCGCGGCGATCCCGGTCTACGGTCGGGCCTGACCGATCACGAAGGGGAGGAGCAACGAACGTGTCTTTGACGGGTGCGTACGGCGGCGAAAAATGGTCCCCACGGACACAGTCGCGCCGCGAAGAAATGGCCGACATCTGGGGCGATTGGGGTTCCGGGTCCGAGTGCAGCCGCTTGCGCGCCGTGCTGCTCCACCGGCCCGGCCCGGAACTGGATGAAATTGAAGATTTTGACGTCGTGCAGATGCGCGCGGACGTGCGCCCCGACCTCGCCCGCACGCAACACGACGCGATGGCCGATGCGTACGAAGCCGAAGGTATTGCCGTCCATTATGTCGAAGGTTACCGGCCCGACAAGCCAAACCAACTCTTCTGCCGCGATCTGATGACGATGACCCCCGAGGGCGCAATCCTCGCCCGCCCCGCCAGCACCGTCCGCGCGGGCGAAGAGCGTATCCTCGCCGAAACGCTTGGCATCCTCGGCGTGCCGATCCTGATGAGCGTCCACGGTGTCGGCACCTTCGAGGGCGCGGACGCGATGTGGGCCGCGCCCGACCTTTGCTTCGTCGCCGAAGGGCTGCGCACGAACCGTGCGGGCGCGGAGCAAGTGACGTCGGCGCTCCAAAACATCGGCGTGACGGTCGAACGCGTCGTCCTCCCATATGGCGCGATGCATTTGGATGGCATGCTGAACTTCGCCGCCCCGGACCTCGCCGTCGTTTGGCCGCGTCGCACGCCGATGAATGTCGTGCAGGTCTTACAAGAACGTGGCGTGCGCATCATCCATTTGCTCGATGAACTGGCGACGCACGACTTCTTGCCCGGCAACTTTGTCGCCCTCGCCCCGAACCGCATCCTGATACCGACGGGCGCACCCCGCCAGCGCGCCATCTACGAAGGCGCCGGTATTACTTGCATCGAAGTGGACGTGAGCGAACTGATCAAAGCGGGCGGCGGTATCCACTGCATGACCGCCTTCCTTTCGCGTCAAGAATCGGACGTGGCCAGGTGAAACCAAAGGAACCGCAGAGATGCAGAGGGCGCAGAGGACGAGAGAAAATGCGTCAATCTCGTTGCTCTATCTCCTCTTCCTTCACTGCGTCCTCTGCGTCTCTGCGGTTCAATCGTTTTCGACCGGATGGATTGAGTTGCGATGCTGGTTGAGTTGAGTATTCAGAATATCGCGATCATTGACCGGCTTCGGGTAACGTTCGAGCCGACATTGAACGCGCTCACCGGCGAAACAGGCGCGGGCAAGTCCATCATCATTGACGCGCTCGGCGCGGTCGTCGGTGGGCGGACATCGCCGGACATGCTGCGGTCGGGCGAGGAACGGGCACGGATCGAGGCGGTCTTCGATCTGGGCGACCGCAATGACGCCGCACTGACTGCACTCCTCGATGAAGCGGGCATCGAATACGAGGACGGCACGCTGATCTTGTCGCGCGATCTGCAATCGAATGGCCGCTCCGTCGCGCGGATCAACGGGCAAACGGTGACGGTCGGCTTGCTCGGTCGGGTCGGCGAGCGACTCGTGGATATCCACGGCCAGAGCGCGCATCTCTCGCTGCTCCGCCCTGCGACGCATCTCGATTTCCTTGATGCGTATGCGGGTCTGATGGAGCGGCGCACGCAACTCGCCGCCCTCGTCAACCGCGTCCGTCGCATTCGTTCCGAGCGGGCCGAGTTGGAACGGGACGACCGCGAGTTGGCCCGCCGCATGGACCTCCTGCGTTTCCAGGTGGACGAAATCGCCAGTGCGAATCTCGAAACGGACGAGGACGACGCCCTCCGCGCCGAGCGACAGCGGCTTTCGAACGCGTCGAGTCTGCAAATGATCGCCGACACCGTCTATCGCACGCTCCGCGAAGGCACGCCGCCGCGCGGTACGAGCGTCGTCGAAGGATTGCGCGATGTCGCGAAGAATCTTGGCGAGATAGCGAAGCTCGATCCTGCCCTCGCCGAAGCGGAGAGTGAGGTGGACGAAATGGTCTACCTACTCGAAGATGTCGCCGCCACGGTCCGTAATTACCGCGACATGGTCGAAGATAATCCGGCGCGGCTGGCCGACGTGGAAGAACGCCTCGCCCTGATCCGCGATCTCGAACGCAAATATGGCGGCACGGTCGAGGAGGTGCTGGCCTTCGGCGAGGAAGCGCAACGCGAGTTGGCGACGCTCGAAGGGAGCGAAGAACGGCTCGAACAATTACGCGATGAAGAGATAACGGTGCTGCGCCAGATCGGCGAGCGGGCGGGCAAACTCTCGCAAGCACGCCAAAAGGCCGCGTCGCGTCTGGCGAAAGCGGTGGAAGCGGAGATCGCACACCTCGCGATGGGCCGCACCCGGTTCACCGTTTTTCAGTCGCAGGAGGACGATCCCGAGGGCGCGCCGGTTGGTGGCGAGGATGGGAACGCGCGACATCTCGCGTTCGATGCGCGCGGCGTTGACCGCGTCGAGTTCCTGATTGCACCCAACGCCGGTGAAGCGCCGAAACCCCTCGCACGTATCGCGTCCGGCGGCGAAACCGCGCGCCTGATGCTTGCCCTGAAATCCGTCCTCGCCGCCGCCGACGCGACACCGACCCTGGTCTTCGATGAGGTAGACGTCGGCATCGGCGGGCGGAGCGGGCAGGTTGTCGGCGAAACACTCTCGTCCCTTGCCCGCACGCATCAAGTGCTCTGCATCACCCATCTCGCGCAAGTCGCTGCCTTCGCGGACGGCCATTTTCGCATCATCAAGCGCGATGTGCGCGGCCGAACGATCTCGGATGTCGAGCGGTTGGACGAACCGGAACGCATCGAGGAACTGGCCGCAATGCTCGACGGTGTCCCAATCACCCCCGCCGCCCGCGCCAGCGCGCGCGATCTTGCCGAGCGCGCTGGCGCGCAGAAAGCCGCCACCGAAACGCCCCGTCAGCCCGCCGCCGATTAGTGCTGTTTGTCCAGCGCGGTGACTGCAAGCACCGGTCAGTAAGCCGCTGATTGTCTGGGAAACGCGGCGCTATTTCGGAGCCGGTCCACGCAGGCCATTCTCCGGCCACATTGGGCGAAACATGTACCATTGCGCGGGGTGCGCGACTATGGCCCGTTCCAATGCGGTCGCGATGCGCTGCGTCAATGTTTCGGCATCGAGCGCCGGATCGGGGTCCGACACGCCCAATGAGATGAGTTCACAAAAGCCATCGTAGGTGACCATATCGGGACGCCGGAAGAGCGCCGCGATAAGGACCGGACAGCCTGATCGGAGTGCGAGTTGCGCAACGCCGGCAGGGAAGGTCGTTTGCTCGCCGAAAAATGTAACCGGGATGCCGCGCGGGTCGGGCGTATCAATCAGCACGACGAGCGCTTCGCCACGCTGGAGGAGACGATACATCTCGCGGAGTGCGCCGGGTTTCTCGACGGCGACCGCATGCATCTTGAATTTCCGCCGCATCCGCGTGACCCAACGATCCAATTCGGGCGGTGAAAAAGTATCCACGAGGACCGTCGCCTTGTAGCCGAATCCGGTAAAAACCGCTCCCGCCCGATCCCACGACCCCATGTGCCCTGTCGCGACGATGAAGCCCCGACCTTCGGCGGCGGCATGCGCAAGGTGTTCGGTGCCGGTAACGCTCGCGTGCGCGTTGATGTCGGTGTGCGAGACATACGGCAGTCGAAAGAAATCCACGAGGACGCGGGCATAGTTGCCGAACGATTGCCGCGCAACCTTTCGCACATACGGCGACGTTTCCGGCTCATTCAGCACGCGCGCAAGGTTGTACGCCGCCCAGCGCGCATGCGACGGCCGCACGAAACAATACGCCTCGCCGATTGCCCCCGCGAGAGCGTACGAAAGGCGTATGGGAATCGCACTCAGGCAGAAGGAAGCGAGACGAACGAACCAATACAGAGCCAATTGCGGAGGGGCGGTTCGTAAACCGCGCGCGGGAACAGGCTTTGCGATCCGAGTCACGGCAGTTCTCAATCATACGGGGGCGGTCTGTGGACCGCCCCAATGAATCACCACGAACTACCCGTTGCTGCCGGCGGCAACCGTCTTGGCGACACGCTTCGCGTTGGAAGCGTCCCGCGCGTGTGCCTGTATAAATGTCTCGGTATCCTGCCGCGCCTGGTCGTCCGTTACCTGCACAGGCGGCGACTTCATGAAATAGGACGATGGGGCGGTGAGCGCACCGCTTAGCCCGTGGTCAAGGGCGAGGCGAGCGCAGCGGATCGCGTCAATGACAACACCCGCCGAGTTCGGGCTGTCCCAGACTTCCAGTTTCAATTCGAGCGAGATCGGCACATCGCCGAAGGTTGTCCCTTCGATGCGAATATTCGCCCACTTCCGGTCCGTCAGCCAGGGCACATAATCGGATGGGCCAACGTGGACGTTGCCCGGCGCGATCTCGTACGGCAACTGGCTCGTGACGGAGTTTGTCTTGGAGATTTTCTTCGATTCCAGACGGTCGCGTTCAAGCATGTTGAGGAAGTCGGTGTTACCACCGAAATTCAGTTGATACATCCGGTCAATGCGGACACCGCGATCCTCGAACAGCCGTGTGAGGACGCGGTGCGTGATCGTCGCGCCAACCTGCGACTTGATGTCGTCGCCGATGATCGGCAGACCCTTGTTCATGAACCGCTTCTGCCAGTAATCCTCGCGGGCGATGAAGACGGGGATGCAATTCACAAAGGCGCAGCCCGCGTTCAAAATCTGCTCGACATACCACTTCGTCGCCAGCTCCGAGCCGACCGGCAGGTAATTGACGACGACCTGCGTGCCGGTGCTTTTGAGGATACCGGTGATGTCAGCGGTCGGGCCGGGCGCTTTGGTGATAACTTCTGCCAGATACTTTCCGATGCCATCATGCGTCATGCCGCGGTGGACGCGCACGCCGAGGTGCGGCACATCGGAGAACTTGATCGTATTGTTCGGGTCGGCCCATATTGCTTCAGAAAGGTCTTTACCGACCTTGGTCACATTCACGTCGAACGCCGCAGTGAATTCAATGTCGCGGATGCGATAGCCGCCGAGATTCGTATGCATCAGACCAGGGATATGTGTTTCATCCGATGTTTGCTTGTAGAACTCCACGCCCTGGACCAACGACGACGCGCAATTGCCGACACCGATAATGGCGACCTTGATCTTTCCATTGCTTTCCACGTTCGGTCTCCTCCTCGAAGCGGCCCACCGCGCGCGCTGCACGGTCATGGAGCCTTTCGACCATTGCGCGAGAATACGCCGCGCGCCTATCTGCTGTCAATCCAACGTCGCCACGCCACAGATGTTCCCGGCCTAGAAATCCCCGGCGAAAGACCCTCGAACGCATGTTCGGTTGACATGCCATTTAGGTGCGTACGTTCGCACCTTCCCTCCATCCGCATATTAAGGTATACTGCTATCAGTACGGACGTGGGATTCTGGACAAGGATTTCATGAGGATCGAACGCTCAGGCCTCAATCCGCAGTCGTGATTCGACCGGAGGATATGAATGTTTGACAGCTAGGAGCGGGGTCTTGTCCGCTTCGTATATCTTGACTCGGAGATGCGCTACTCGTATCGCGATTACGCGATGAG
>JBBSFO010000217.1:0-7946 GCA_038238655.1 Thermomicrobiales bacterium
ATCTCCGGCGTCATCGCGCGCACACTCGCGAGCCAGTCATCGTAGCCCTCAGCCCACTCGCTGATGAAGGTGGCGGCATGGAGGTTTTCGCGCGTGATGACATTCGCCATCGCGAGGAGCGCGGCGGTCTCCGTGCCGGGATGCACCTGCAACCACACGGTCGCCACTTCGCACAGGTTGTTCCAGGCGGAGGAAATCATCACCATCCGCGCGTCCCGCGTGCGCGTGGCGATGTGCAGATCGTACGACAATACCGGATGCGTCTCCGGCATGTTCGTGCCGACGAGCAGGAACATCTTCGCGTCGAGCAGTTCCGCTTTGCTGTTCGTCACGCCGGTCTCGCCAAACGCAGCGACCATTGCCCGGTCGCCGGCGGCGTGCTGCTCGCGCCCGGCGACATCCACATGCGGCGACGCCATCACGTCCCGCGTGAACTGCGCGAGGACGAAGGCATCTTCGTTGGTGAGCGTCGGCGCGGAGACGGCGGCAAACGTGCCATCCCGATAGGCGGCGAGGCGATCCGCGACGAGAGTCAGCGCCTCTTCCCACGTCGCTTCACGGAATGTCTCGCCAGTACGGATCAGCGGCGTTTCGAGGCGCACCGGGCTTTGCACGAAATCGTAGCCCCACCGCCCCTGCACGCAGGTGTTGGAGCGATAGACGCCGTATTCGCGCGCGGAGCCGTTCGCGCGCTTCACCTCGCCCTCCCGCGTCTGGACATCGAGCGAGCAACCGACCGGGCAGAAGCCGCAGATCGAGCGCACCGTCTGCATCTCCCACGCATGATCGCCATATTCGCGGTCCGTCATCGCCCCGACCGGGCAGACCTGGACGCACATGCCGCAGTGGGTGCAGTCCGTGTCGTAGTAGGAGTTACCGAAGGCGGGAATGATCGTGCTCTCCAACCCACGATTGGCCATCGTGATCGCCGACGCACCGATCACCTCCTCGCAGGTGCGGATGCATTGGGAGCACTGCACGCAGCGGTCGTGCTTGAAATCAATCAAGTCGGAGAAATGCTCGACCTCGCGCACCATCTTCGGACGATGAAAGGGGTTCTCCGCGACGCCGTACTCGTAGGTCGCGTCCTGCAACTGACACTCGCCGGAGGCGTCGCAGGTCGGGCAGTCGAGTGCGTGGTCAATCAGGAAGAATTTGAGCAGGTCCTGCCGCGCCTTGTACGAGACTGCGTCGTGCGTCGCGACTTCCATCCCATCCCGCACCGGTGTCGCGCACGACATCTGCGTGCCGCCGCGCCGTCCGAGGATATTGACGACGCACATCTGGCACGATCCCCACGGACGCAGGTCGGGCTGGTAACAGAACGACGTGATCATGATGCCGATCTTCTTCGCGGCATTGATGATCGTCGTGCCCGCCGGAACAGTCACGCTCTTGCCATTGATGATGCAGGTGACGTCTTTCGCCATGCGTTGTTCGCTTCCTTCGTTCGAGATTCGGATTCACCGCGGACCATATCAATGACAACAAGAATCGCGATGAGATCAGCAATCATCGTCCCGACCGAGATCTTGTTCACGATCTGTAAGGTAATCAAGGGCGGTGGGCCGGATGGCCGTGGGACGCTCAGTCATCAGCAGTGCATCAGCAGTGTAACAGAATGCGAACGAGTTCACGCCAAACCCGACCAAAAGATATGGAATCTCTCTATTCAACACTGTTTGTGCATTTTGACTAGCAAGGGACGCCGTGTGGAGGAAATCGGTGGTATCCTGATCATGTCAAGTTCTTTCCCACCACTCGACACCCCCGACTGATGTTGACCCGCTTTGGTGGCTCTTCCGCAGAGTTGATACTGCTGGCGAAGTCGGAATCGGTCATGCTGCCATCAACGTGACAAACGGCGAGCGACGCGTCTTGGCGCGCGGAATGTCGGCGAACCACTCGCCCAAGCGCAAAAAGTTGAGTGCCACCGCCGTCAGCAGATGCCCGAGGCGTGCCTTCGTGAGGCCAATATAGCGGAGCTGTCGCAACCGACAGGTACGAATGCCGCGCGAGAGCGTCCCCTCGATCCCCGCCCGCTTGGCATAGGCTGCGGCGAATGCTGCCGTCCCTTCCCGTTGGCGCGCCGCCTGCAGGGCATGGAACTCCGCGTCCGCACGCACCGTGATCGTGCGCCGCGGGCGTTTCACCTGCGAACGGGTACACAGACTGCGGTGCGGACAGGGGCGACAATCACGGCTGGAGAACTTGATCTTGATCACCTGATTGGTCCGTTTGTCCACGGCAGGTGTCCAACTGATGCTCGTGTGTCCCGCCGGACAGGTCGCGTGCTGCTGCTCCCAGTCCACCTGGAACTGCGCGACCGCAAACCCTGTCCCCTCCCGTGCTTGCCAGTGATAATCGCTCCGGGTCGGTCCGACGAGTTCGACCTGATAATCAGCGCGACTGCTCACCAACAGCGCCGCATCGAGGAAGCCGGTATCAACGAGATGGGTGGCCGGGAGCAAATCGCGTTCCGCCAACGCCGCGTGGATCACCGGGGTCATCTCCCCATCCGCGGTCGGTCCCGGTGTCGTCTCCACATCGGTGATCAACTGGGGCAAGTCGTCCGCGCAGGTTTCGGTGATATGGACTTTGTAGCCGACCCACTGGGTCGTGCGCTTTTTGGCGTAATGGGCGTCGCGGTCGTAGGGCGAACTAATGAAGATCGCCGCAGGCGGGATATTGTCTGTGATACGCCACTGGACGCTCCCCTCGACGAGTTGATATTGCTGCACCCACACCTGGCGCAGCGTCTGCACCGCCGGCACCTCGCGCAACCAGGTCGGCGTGCTTGCTAGGTAAATTGCCTTGAGGAGTACGTAGCCATCGGCACCGATCGTCAGCGCGAGGGTCTCAGGCGCGGCGGTGGCCGCTGGCAGCCGATCATCCTCGGCACGACGATCGTAGCGCGCAACCCAGTCCGGCGGTGCGTATCCTCGTAGCCAATCGGGGGCGACGATGGCGAGGCTGTTGAGGGCATGGCGCATCGTCTCTCCAACCACTTCGAGCCGGTTGAGGGCGCGTACGGCGGCGAGGACATGCGTCGAATCGGTCCGTTGCCGCCCGCGCGGTGTCAGGAGTTTCTGCTCCCGGCACCAACGGAGCACGGTATCGAGCAAGAGCGATTCCGCGCTGCCCTCAATCAGGCGGGTGCGGAACTCCGACAAGACCGAGGCATCGAAGCCGGGATCGGCCAGTTCGAGGCGCAGGACGTATTTCCAATCGATCCGACCGCGCACCGCGTCCGCAGCAGGGCGATCAGCGAGCCCCTCGGCGAACTGAAGGATCGTGACGAGGGCGAGACGCCACGGCGCAAAGGCGGGTTGGCCATGCGTGGGGAAAAGCGCGGCAAAGGTCTCGTCGGTGAAGAGGGAGCCGAGTTCATCTGCCAGGCGGAGATAGGGAAGCCCTTTCGGGAAGGCCGCGCGGGCGATACGGGCGGTCGCGTCCGGGACAGGACCAATAGCTTGTGGGCGGAGCATGGCGATCCCCTTTGCTGAGTGGCGATGGTTGAGGAGGACAGCCTATCAGCACCCATCCGGACTTCGCCAGCAGTATCAACTCTGCGGAAGAGCCACCAAACCGGGGTAACTCCAGACATTGTGATCCATGCCGCACGTCGTATGGTCGCTCTCCTGACGATCACCGTCACCTGGCACGGGTTCTGCAATCACGATCACATCGCCCACCACCCATAGTGCAGCGCATACAGTAGGAGAATGTCATGGCAAAGACGACGGCGGACCTTTTGATCGAGCGCCTCACCGATTGGGGCGTGGACACCATCTTCGGGTTTCCGGGCGACGGGATCAACGGCATCTTCGAGGCCCTGCGCACGCATCAGGAGACCATGCGCTTCATCCAAGTGCGCCACGAGGAGGCGGCAGCCTTCGCGGCGTGCGGCTACGCCAAGTACACGGGTCGCTTGGGCGTCTGCCTGGCGACCTCCGGCCCGGGCGGCATCCATCTCCTGAACGGCCTCTATGACGCCAAGTGCGACGGTCAGCCGGTGTTAGCGATCACTGGCCATACCTACCATGATCTGATCGGCACCCACTATCAGCAGGACGTCGATCTCGACAAGCTGTTCATGGATGTAGCGGTCTATAATGAGCGGGTGATGGGCCCAGCACATGTCGTCAACGTGGTGGACGAGGCTGTCAAAACGGCGCTCTCCCGTCGTGGGGTCTCCCACATCACGATCCCCAAGGACATTCAGGAGTGGACGGCCTCGGAGGAGCAGCGCTCCGGTGCCAACGTCTCCAAGCACAGCGCCGACCTGTATGCACCCTCGTACCCCATGCCGCCGCAGGACAAGGTGCACGAAGCCGCCGCGCTGATCAACGCCGGTGCCAAAGTGGCGATCCTGGCCGGACGCGGCTGCCTGCACGCCCGCGACGAAGTACTGCAGCTGGCCGAGGCGGTCGGCGGGCCCATTGTCAAGCCGCTGCTGGGCAAGGCCGTGGTCCCCGATGGTAGCCCCTACACAACCGGCGGCATCGGGCTGCTCGGCACGGCGCCCTCGCAGGACGCGCTGCAGGAGTGCGACGCCCTGATCATGCTGGGCACCAGCTACCCCTACATGGAGTTCCTGCCGAAACCCGGTCAGGCGACCTGCGTGCAGATCGACATTGACCCGGAACGGATCGGGCTACGCCATCAGGCCGACGTCGGTCTGGTCGGCGACTGCAAAGCCGTCCTGGCCGCGCTGCTGCCACTCATTCAGCGCAAGGAAGACCGCAGCTTTCTGAAGACCGCCCAGGAGCGCATGGCGAGTTGGAACAAACTGATGATGGAGCGCGGCACGCGCACCGATGTACCCATGAAGCCGCAGGTTGTTACCTATCACCTCAATAAACTGCTCGACAACGACGCGATCGTCTCGTCCGACAGCGGCACCATCGCCACATGGACCGCGCGCTACATCGAGATCCGTGACCAGATGCAGTTCTCGCTCTCGGGCTCCCTGGCGACGATGGCCAATGGCCTGCCCTACAGCGTCGGGGCGGCTGTGGCCTATCCGGGACGGCAGGTCGTCTGTGTCGTGGGCGATGGCGGCTTCACGATGCTGATGGGCGAGGTCGCCACGCTCGTCAAATACAAGCTGCCGGTGAAGGTGATCATCATCAAGAACAACACCCTCGGTCAGATCAAGTGGGAGCAGATGGTGGAGGACGGCTACCCCGAGTTCGGGGTGGACTTGCAACCCATCGACTTCGCGGGCTACGCCAAGAACTGCGGCGCGGCCGGCTACAGCATCACGGACCCGGCGCAGGCCGAGGCGGTGCTGCGCGAGGCGCTCGCCCACCCCGGTCCGGCCGTGATCGAGTGCGTCGTGGACGCCAATGAGCCGCCCATGCCGGGAAAGATCACCACGGAGCAGGCGCTGAAGTTCGCCGAGTCGTTGCTGCACGGGGAGAAGAATCGGTGGGACATCATCAAGACCGTGCTCGCCGACAAGGTACGTGAGGTCATCTAGCAACGCTTCGCGAGTCAGCGGCTTGACGTGTCCGCTGTGAGAGGGAGACCCTATGAGTACACAAGCAACGTGGCCAGTCTTCATGGCGGCACTCCAGAGTCGCCAGGCGGTGGCCGAGGGGACCGTGGCGTTCCGCTTCGACAAACCGTCCGACTGGACGTTCGAGGCCGGTCAGTTCGTCGATATCACCCTGATGCATCCAACGGAGACGGACGCCGAGGGAAATAAACGAGGCTTTTCGATCGCGAGCGCCCCGTGCGAAGAGACCCTCATGATCACGACGCGGATGCGCGATACGGCCTTCAAACGGGTATTGAAGACGCTCCCGCTGGACACTGCGGTCAAGATCGAAGGTCCGTTCGGGGATTTGCGACTGCCCCACAACACGACACGGCCGGCCGTCGTGCTGTCGGGCGGCATCGGGATCACGCCGTTTCGGAGCATCCTCGTGCAAGCCGCGCACGAGAAAAGCCTCCAGCGCATCGTCTTTTTCTATGCGAATCGCCGACCCGAGGATGCGCCCTTCCTCGCCGACATGTGCGCCGTGGAACGGGATGACGCGCGCGTCACCTTCGTCCCGACGATGACGAAGATGGCGACCTCGTGCCTTCCCTGGGACGGCGAACGCGGGGCCATCGACCAGGCGATGCTGGCAAAGTATCTGACCGGCATCACGTCCGCTATCTATTACCTCACGGGGCCGCCGGGCCTGGTCAAGGGATTGCGGACGGTCCTCACGGCGGCCGGTATCGACGATGACGACATCCGCACGGAAGAGTTCACGGGGTATTAGCCGCACCGTGGGGCGAAAGATGGAAGTCTTGGACACTGTTTCCGTTATCTACACGATTGGCCACTCGACGCGCCCGCAAGGAGAGTTCATCGCCGTGTTGCACCACTACGGTATCGTCACGCTCGTGGACATCCGTGTCATGCCCCGGTCGCGGCACAACCCACAGTTCAACCGCGACGAATTGGAGCAGGCCTTGCCCGCGTGCGGTATCCGCTACGTCCACCTGGCACAGCTCGGCGGACTGCGTCATGGCCTGGGCGCGGACTCGCCGAACACGGGTTGGCGCAACGCCAGCTTCCGCGCCTATGCCGACTACATGGCGACCGACTCCTTCCGGCAGGGCATCAAAGAGTTACTGGTTCTGGCCCACGATGGCCCCGCAGCCCTCATGTGCGCCGAGGCGGTGCCTTGGCGGTGCCATCGCTCGCTCGTCGCCGACGCGCTCCTCGCGCGCGGTGTGGTCGTCCGGGACATCTACGATGCGCAGCGGGCTTCCCCGCACCATTTACCCCCCTTTGCCCGCGTCGCGGGAGACCAGGTCACCTATCCGCCCGAGCCGGTCGAATGATGGATAGCACGTCCGCTACGGGAACTGGCCACGCTGCTGTAAGCGCATCGTTCGCCATCCCTGCCGTGCCGCCCTTCCACCTGGAGGCCACCGTTCGGGTGCTGCAGCGGCGACCCACGAATCGCGTTAACCGCTGGGACGGTGGCCGCTATCTGCGCGTGCTGCCGACCACCGAGGGGCTGCGGCTGATCGCGGTCGAGAACTGCGGCACCATCGACGCGCCGGACTTGCGCGGTCTCGTCTTCGGGGGCGCGATCGCACGACGAACGCAGGAAGAGCTCAGCGCGACGATCCAGCGTCTCCTGGGATCGACCGTCGATCCGACGCCGTTCTACCGCGTGGCCCGGCAAGATCCCCGGTTGCGCGCGGTCACCACGTCCCTGCGCGGCCTCAAACCACCCCGTTTCCTCACCCTGTTCGAGACCATCGCCAACGTCATCCCCTTCCAGCAGGTCAGTCTGGCGGCCGGCGATGCGATTGTGGGGCGGCTGGTAGAACGCTTTGGCCTGCGTTTCCCGCTGGACGACCAGACGTACGATGTGTTCCCACGGCCGGAGCACGTCGCCGCTGTGGATGCCGACGCGTTGCGGGATCTGGGACTGAGCCAGGCCAAGGCGGCCACGCTGCACAACGTGGCGCTGCGCATTCTGTCGGGAGAGTTGAGCGAGGAGCGACTGGAGGCGCTGCCCAGCGCCGCGGCCATGGCGATCTTGACGGCGCTCCCGGGCATCGGCCCGTGGAGTGCGGGGCTGATCCTGTTGCGCGGCTTGCGACGGATGGACGTCTTCCCCGCCGGTGACGTGGGCGCGGTGAAGAACCTCGGGCAACTGCTGGGCGCGGAGACCCCGGCGCGGGAGAGCGACCAACAGACGTTCCTAGCGCAGATGGGGGACACACGGGGCTATCTGTACTTCTACGCCCTGGGGTGGCGTCTCCTGCACGAGGGACTCATCACACCGGCGCCAGATAACGCGGCGTGATCGACAACACGCGCCTTTGACAGCGGTGGAAGAAACATGACAGTCTGGGAGACAACAGACACAGGAAACGCCCTCATGATGGATTGAGGTTCTGGTTGAGGCTCGACAGAGAGAGGAGGA
>JBBSFO010000218.1:0-7928 GCA_038238655.1 Thermomicrobiales bacterium
ATGAACATCGAGCACGAGTACTACGTCCGCACCGAGGCGTACGAGCCGTTCGAGGGCCTCTGCTTCGCGGACACGCTCGACATGGCGCAATCGCCGCAGTTGGGCTTGTTCAGCGAGCAGAACACCGCCCGCGTCCAGCGCGAGAAGGACGCCCCTAGCACCGTTAACATCGGCACCCCCCCCAACAACCGCGGCAAGAACAACTAGAACGACAACAACAAGAACCGCCGCTATGACGTGATTGATAAGCGCATCAGCGAGACATATGTGAAGGACTCAAAGGCGGGGCTTCAAAAGCAACTCTATGATGCCTATGTTAAGTTCTTCCGTTGGGCGTCTGACCGCCTTCAAGGGCGCGATGGGATTGTTTGCATGGTGTCGAACAATTCATTTGTCGATCAACTTGCCTTTGATGGGATGCGGAAGCATCTTTTGCAGGATTTCACGCAGATTTGGCATCTCGACTTGCATGGCAATGTACGCCAGAATCCCAAAATCTCCGGAACGTCGCACAATGTATTCGGTATTCAGGTGGGTGTTGGTATCACTATCGCGGTACGAAACCATGCCCATTCTCGCAGCCGCTTGCACTTCTATCGCGTGCCGGAAATGTGGCGCAAGACGGAAAAACTCGACCTCCTTAAGCAATCGAAGAGCCTTAGCGGCATTGAATGGCGCGAAGTGCAACCGGATGCTAATTACACTTGGCGTATGGACGGCATGCATGTGGAGTACGACTCATTCTTACCGCTTGGCACGAAGGAAGCGAAGACCCTCCAAACGATTGACCCAGAGGCTGTTTTTCGGTCATTTTCGCTCGGTGTATCTACTAATCGAGACAGATGGGCATACGACTTTCAACGCGACAAACTGATCGCGAAAATGACACGACTCATAGAGGCGTATAACGGTGAAGTGGATCGCTGGAAGCGGCGCAGCAATAATTTAGAAACGCTTGATGACTTCGTGCTATACGATGATACTCGCATCAAATGGAGTGGTGATTTAAAATCCGGTCTTCAACGCGGTCATTACGCCGCATACTCAGACACTAAAATCCGCATGTCGCTGTACCGCCCATTTTGCCGACAGTGGCTCTTCTTCGACCGCCTACTCAATAATAGCGTCTATCAAATGCCCCGAATTTTTCCTTATCCTGAAAGCGAATTAGAGAACTTGGCAATTTGCCTCGCAGGTCCAGGCAATCGAAAAGATTTCGGTTGCTTGGTTAGCAACCATATAACAAGCCTTGACTTGGCATTTGAGAAAGTCCAGTGTTTCCCGTTCTACACGTACAATGAGGACGGCAGCGGGCGGCGGGAGAACATCACGGAGTGGGCGCTGGGGCACTTCCGGGAGCGGTACGGCGCGGCGGTGACGAAGCGCGACATCTTTCACTACGTCTACGCCCTGCTCCATCACCCGACGTACCGCAGCCGCTACGCCGAAAACCTCAAACGCGATCTGCCGCGCGTCCCGCTCGTGCCGGACGCGGAGATATTTGACGCCTTCGTCACGGCGGGGCGGCAGTTGGCGGAACTGCACCTCACCTACGAATCGGCGGCAGAGTATCGACTTGACCCAATACGGGCAGAGGGCGCAACATTCAACAATCTGTTTCACGTGGAAAAGATGAAACTGACAAAGGACAAGCGTGCCGTGATCGTCAACCCGTCACTCACGCTCGTCGGCATCCCGCCGGAGACGTTCGCCTACCGCCTCGGCAACCGCTCCGCGCTGGAGTGGGTGATAGATCAGTACCAGCGCAGCACCGATGCCCGCAGCGGCATCACCAGCGACCCCAATCGCCCCGACGACCCGGAGTACATCGTCCGCCTCGTCGGTCAGGTCATCACCGTCAGCGTCGCGACCGTCGCCATCGTCGCGGCCCTGCCGCCGCTCGGGGAGCCAGTCGAATGACTGAGGACGCTGTGCGATTCCTGCCCGCATCCGACATGAGCATAGACGATGTGACGAAGCGCAAAGAGGGCCATCTCTTTGATCGTAAGAGCATCCGGATCGCCCCCAAGGATTTTGCGCACCACCTCATCGCCTTCGCGAATGCGGACGGTGGCGAGATCGCCATTGGAATCGCGAACACCGGGGAGATCGAGGGGATACGCGGCAACGAAGATCGCATCAATGCACTGATCCAGGCGTCCATTGATTTTTGCCAACCGCCTATCCGCGTCAGCAGCCGGTCAATCACCTGCATCAATCACGCTGGTGAAGAAGACGCCATTCTCCTGATCGCGATTGAGCAGAGTGAGCGCGTGCATACGACAACGAATGGCGACACCTACCTCCGGATCGGCGATGAGAGCCGCCGCCTTTCGTACGAGCAGCATCGCCAACTGATGTACGACAAAGGCGAGCAGCGGTACGAGGACGAACTGATCGCCGACGTATCGGGCGAAACCTTCGATGTACCACTGCTCGCGCGATTTCGCGAGCGGATCGGCATGGATGGGGATACGGAACGAACCCTGATCGCCCGCTATCTCGCGCGCAAGGAGAAAGGTGAGGGCGCGAGGGTGACGCGCGCCGGGATTCTCCTGTTCCATGAGACTCCCGCACTCCACTTCCCGACGAGCGATCTCCGCTTCATCCGCTATGCGGGAGCAACAATTGCGACAGGCGTGCGGCAAAACATCACGGCGGACAAGCGATACGAAGGCCCGCTACCGCGCATCGTCGAGGCGGTTTTCCGCGACATTGGCGCTATCCTGCGCCAGTTCACCCGCCTGAACCCCGCAACCTCCACCTTCGAGACGGAGCCGGAATATCCCGTGTTCGCGTGGCAGGAAGCAATCGTCAACGCGGTGACGCACCGCGCGTACAACATCAGCGGCCAGCGGATCGAAGTCCGCTTGTTCGACAACCGGATGGAAGTGGAAAGCCCCGGCAAGCTGCCGGGACTGGTGCGCGTCGAGAATATGCGCGATGTCCATTTCCTCCGCAACCCGCGCATCGCCCGCGTCATGAACGACTTTGGGTTTGTTCAGGAACTCGGCGAAGGCGTTGATCGCATGTATCGGGAAATGGAATTACTTCGCTTGCCAGAGCCGAGATTTCAGGAGAAGGAAGGATCTGTCCTCGTCACCCTCGAAAACGCGGTGACAAATCGGGGCACAGCGAAAAGCATCCCGGAACTCGTCAGTGATCTTCCCAGAGAGCAGTACGACGTATTGATTGCAATCTTTCAGCAAGGCTTCCTCTCTCCGAGGGATGCAGAGCGAGTGATTAAGCGTTCACGTCCGACCACTATCAAGCACCTCAAAGGATTGATGCAGGTAGGTCTCGTCGTACGGCGCGCGGCGACGGAGAATGATCCGCGTGCAGTCTATATCATCGCGAGTTCTTCGATTATTGAGGAGTTACGGAGTCTTGTGCCTTAAAGGCAAGGCCGTGCGATTTCGTCGTCACGCCCTTTAGACTCCTTTAGAGTGCTTTAGAGTACGTTAGAGTACGTACGTACTTTACCACCCTTATCTCTTTAGAGTTGTCTCGCTGTCATAGCCCCTGATGACGTATTGTGCCGTTCTGGAACAGGAAGTATCGCAACGATTCGCCTCGGTAATGTGCGCGTTTCTCGGTATTGGCCGAAGCGTCACGAAAGCGCACCCTCCCCACCGTAGCGGGGAGGGTGCGCTTCTGCCCTCTATGATCGCGTGCGCCTTGTCGTTCCTATGCGGCGGTAGCATCCCAGATGATCTCGCCTTCGTACCGCTCGACCGATGCGACGGACGGCATCGCGTGCTCCTGCACCCATGCCCCGATTGTTCCCGCAGCCGCTTGCGCCTGCTCCTCCGACGCGAAGGCGGAGACCGAGACAGCACTGTTCTCCCCCGTCCGCGCGACTCCGTATCCGGTGAAGCCTGGTTGCTGCGCCAACAGCGGCATCATCTCCGTCCGTACGCGCTCGGACAGCGCCTCGCCCATGCCCGGGTTGAATTGCCAGACCGCGACGCGGGCGTGGCCGCTGATCGTGCCGGAGGGGACGGTGGAGAAGGGAATTTCCCCAACGTGGTTGTCCACCTGCACGAGCGACGGCCCCATCTCCGCGCACCCACGACGAGAGCCGCTCCGCCGCCTGCTGCTTGTCCTGCGAGACCGACACAGAGACGACCGAATCCGGGCCGCTGCGGATCATGAAGTAGCGGATGAAACCGGGCTGCTGGCGGTTCATCGGGATCAGTTCCGCCTCCGCCTTCTTTAGAATTCCGTCGAGGGTGCCGGGCGTGGTGGTGTAAAAACCAACGCGTGCGTACGACATCGTTTTCCTCTCATACTGTTCCATCACCGACAGAGGAAAGGCCGGAGGTGAACAATCACCTCCGGCCCTGAGAAGAAGAACGGAAAGTGTTATCCCCGGTGGTCATCCGTGTCGGTCGAAACGGCGGGTTTGGTCGTGGGGGCAGCGCTGAGGACGTGGATGTCGCCGCCACCACTCGTCACTGCGGCGGCTGGAGCCTGCACGGGGGCGTTGAGCGCGGTCGCGTAGTTGGCGGCGGGCGCTGCCGGGGCGGCGGTTTGCGCGACCGGTGCGGCGACCGGCTGCGCCAGCTCACGTGGGGTGTAGAGCACCACCTGGCCGGTGTTCGATGTGATCGTCGTCTTGGTGACGCCCGGCGTGGTCGTCGTCACCACCGGGACGCCAGCAGCGCCACCGAAGAAGAATGGATTGCCGAAGATCCCCGTGCCGAAGAACGTATTGCCGACAAAGGGGAAGTTGGCGTTGGCGCAGGAGAAGTTCCCGTTGCCGCAGACATTCGCGTTGTAGCACGAGAAGTTCCCGGTCGCGCAGTTGTTGTTCGGATTGAGGAAGATCGGGAAGTTGTTGACGAATCGGTTGGGGAACGGATAGCTGACGAATGACGGGGAGACGAAGTTGATGCCACAGTTCAGCCCGCCGAGGCCGCAGCCATTGGCGAAGTTGAAGTTGTAGGGGTAATTGAAATTAAGATTGTAGCCGCAGAAGTAGTAGTTGCCACTCGAACAGTTGTTGGCAATACAGTTGAAGCCTTGCTGACACGTCGCATCCATCTCGTGATAGACGGCGGTGTCGGTTGCAGTGGGCGCCGCCGCTTCGGTTGTCGTTCCCTGGGTGAGAAAGAGCGTGACGAGTATGAAGCTTGCCGCCACTGCGATCAGCCAGCGGATCGCGCCCCAGGCGGACTGCCGGCTCTGCTGCACATCGGTCTCCACGGTTTCGCTCGGATACATATCAGATACCTCCCTAAAGAAACCCTGCTACGCAAACACCCCACACGTTGTTTTCGCAGTTCCCCCGCACGATAGATTGCGCGGTAGGCTTGCATCACGTCGCATCGGTCATCGCGCCTCCCTCCCATCATCGTTCCTGTTGTCGTACGTGCGTATTATACCGAAAGCAACGCGAAAATCCATAGACTAACAATAATAGACGTGTACAACCGCAGTATACGATGACATGTGTGAAAGGAGGTTTTTGAACCCGAAATCATATCGTTCGCATGACCGGCCGCGCACCGTGCGTCATGTACCGGGTAGAACGCGGCGAATAGTGTCGTGGTTCTTTTTGCCCCGCTATGACGCGGGCTTCTCCACTTCTACCAGATTGGTGTAGAACGTCGCGCCGCCACCGAGATCGGCCGTGCGCTGGCTGGTGAGGGCGTTGAGGCCGTGTCGCTTCTTGTGCTGCTTGTCCCACCAAATCGCCGGAGCGACCGCGACGCCGGGACGCGTCGCTTCACCAACAACAGCGGTGACGAATGTCTCACCCCGGTCGTTGAAGACACGGACGAGGTCGCCGCTCGCGATCCCCCGCGCGGCGGCATCGGCAGGATTGAGTTCGATAAACGGTGTCCCTTCCTTATGGACGAGCGACGGCACATTGCCGAAGGTCGTATTGAGGAAGTGGTGTGTGCTCGGTGTCAGGAGGGCGAGCGGGTACTTGGCGTGCAGCGCCGGGCTGCCGTCCGCACTTTCGGCGAGCGGTGTGTGCGTCGGCAGCGGATCGAGACCGAGCCGTTCGAGCGTTTCCGAGAAAAATTCGATCTTGCCGGAGGGCGTCGGGAACACGCCGTCCGCGTAGGAAACGAACGGCGTACCGGCTGCGGAGACGTTCAAGCGCGCGAACCCCTCAGTCATCAGCCGTTCCCGCGTGATGCCGCGCATGTGCGGATGGTCGGCGCTCAGCGCCTGATCCACCAACTCCTCGTCCGTGTCGCGGAAGCACGGCTCGTCGAAGCCCATCCGCGCGGCGAGTAGGCGGAAGACCTCGGTATTGCGGATGCTTTGGCCGAGCGGTTCGATCGCGGGCTGATTGAGATTCACATAGTACGTGCCATATGCGGTATGCAGATCCATATGCTCCAGTTGCGTCGTCGCGGGGAGCACGATGTCCGCGTACATCGCAGTATCCGAGAAGAACGGGTCGTGGACGACGAGAAACAGGTCGTCGCGCATCAGGCCCGCACGCACTTTCTCCTGATCCGGCGCAGCGGCGGCAGGGTTCGCGTTATAAACGTACATCGCCCGCACCGGCGGATTGCAGTCGTCCGTCAGCGCGTCGCCGATCTGGATCATATTGATGTGCCGCGCCGGTTTTTTCCGCAGGTCGGGGCGCTTCAGCGCGCGATGGTTGATCTTCGGGCCGCCGCTCGTCGAGAGCGTCAGGCCACCACCGAGTGTGCCGTAGGCACCAATCAACGCGGGCAGGCAGGCGACAGTGCGGATCATCATGCCGCCGTTCGTGTGCCGCTGCATGCCGTAGTTGACGCGGATCACGGCGGGCGCGACCGTCCCGTAAAGCCGCGCGAAGCGAACGATCTCGGCCTCGCTCAATCCCGTGATCTGTGCGGCGCGGGCGGGCGGGTACTCCATCGCCCGCTTTTCGAGGGCGTCGTAGCCATGCGTGTGCGCCGTGAGGTATGCCGCGTCCGTCAAGCCTTCGGCGATGAGGACATGCATCACGCCGAGGGCGAGAGCGGCATCCGTGCCCGGCTGCGGCTGGATGTGCCAGTCCGCCTGCGCGGCGGTGCGCGTGCGCCGGGGATCAATGACAACGAGTTGCGCGCCGTTCTGCCGCGCCTTCTTGATAAAGGGCATCAGGTGCGGGTTCGTCGAGACGGGATTGGAACCCCAGACGACGATCAGTTTGCTGTGGACGTACGTTTCCGGGTCGGTGCCCGTCTTCGCGTCGAGCGTGTGGACAATCGCCTCGCCGCCCGCGACCGAGCAGATCGTCCGGTCCAACTCGCTCGCGCCGAGGCGATTGAAGAAGCGGTAATCCATGCTCTCGTTGTGTAGCAACCCGAGCGTGCCACTGTAGTTGTAGGGGAGGATCGCTTCCGGGCCATGCGTCCCGATGATCTCCTTGAAGCGCGCCGCGATCTCGTCCAGCGCCGCGTCCCAGGTGATCTCCTCGAACAGCCCCAATCCCTTCGGCCCGACGCGGCGGCGTGGCGTGAGGACGCGCGTCTCGTTGTAGGTGCGCGACAGATAATCGTTCACCTTGACGCACAGGAACCCCTGCGTCACCGGGTGCCGTTTGTCGCCCTTGATCTCGACCGCGACGCCGTCCTTCACGGTCACATGGAACGAACAGGTATCCGGACAATCATGCGGGCAGACCCCATGCACGACCCGGACATTCTCGGCTACAGGCGTCGCGGTCATCTTCCTCACCCTCCGGGGGTCGAAAACACTTGAACCGCAGAGGACGCAGAGGGCGCAGAGTGGGAAGAGGAGAGAAAGAACGAAGTTGTTTTCCTCTCTTCCCTCTTTCTTTCTATTCCTCTGCGTCCTCTGCGTCTCTGCGGTTCAATTGTTTTCGACCCCCGGAGGGTGAGGAAGATGACCGCGACGCCTGTAGCCGAGAATGTCTGGGTCGTGCAT
Organism: Thermomicrobiales bacterium; assembly: GCA_038238655.1. GTDB lineage: Bacteria > Chloroflexota > Chloroflexia > Thermomicrobiales > JALYUS01 > JALYUS01. The sequence goes on from JBBSFO010000218.1 coordinate 7,882, forward strand.
GGGGTCTGCCCGCATGATTGTCCGGATACCTGTTCGTTCCATGTGAC
>JBBSFO010000219.1:0-7853 GCA_038238655.1 Thermomicrobiales bacterium
GCAGCATCGAGCGCTTCTTCGGGCGGGTCTTCCCCTTCTTCCGCTTGCAGCGTCCGCCGCTGGTCGGCTGGACGGCAGTCGTGCAGCGGGTGACGCTGACGTACACGGCAGTGATGGTCGTCGCTCTCGCCGCCCATCTGTGGGAGGGTCGCGAATGAGTTAGGAAACGCCCTCTGGGTCGTCCAGAGGATCAGCATATTGATGACCAAGCCGAGTGCTCCTAACTGATCTTCCTGCCCCTCGCGATAGCGCTGACGGATCTCCCCACGCTGCCCGTAGAAGACCGCCCGCGCCAGCGCGTGCCGTCCTTCGCCACGATTCAGCTGCGTCTGGATGCGTCTGCGGTAGGTCTCGTCATCAAGGTAGGCAAGCAAATAGAGCGTCTTTGCGATCCGCCCCAGTTCAGCGATGGCCCGGGTGATCGTGGAGGGTTTGTTCCCCCCGCCGAGCGTACGCATCAGATCCGACGCGCTCACCCTCCCCATCTTGAGCGACCCAGCCACCCGCAAGAGGTCGTCCCAATTGCGGGCGATCACGTCGATATGCACCCGGTGCCGTGCCAGCCCATTGAGCGCACCATACAGTGCATGCGGATCGATCCGCCAGAAACGAGCGTCGCCGATGTCTGCCAGTCGCGGACTGAATTGATAGCCCAACAGCCAGAACAACCCGAACACGACGTCACTGTATCCTGCGGAATCCGTCATGACCTCCATCGGTCGCAGATGCGTCTGTTGTTCGAGCAAGCCATCGAGGATGTAGAGCGAGTCCCGCAGCGTGCCGGGAATGACAATCGCGTGAAAGCCGGTGAACTGGTCACTGGTGTAGTTGTAGTAGGTAATGCCGCGCGCGACACCGAAATACCGACTATTCGGGCCGGCGTTGAGGGTACTGATCGGTACCCGGAAGCGCAAGCCATCGGCCGAAGCGACCTCACCCCCACCCCATGTTCGGGCAAGCGCCAAGTCGGAGTGGTACGCAATCAACCGGGCGTTCGCTTTCTCCACGGTCTCCGCACGCAGGTAGTTGTGTTGCACCCACGCGAGGCGGCTACGCGTCAACGCCGGGACGTCCGCCCGCACCAGCGGCTCGAGGCCGATGTTGCAGGCCTCCGCGAGGAGCACGGCGCACACACTGGTCGCGACCTCCTCACCCCGGGTGCGTCCCGCGCTGACATGGGTGAACTCGCTGGCGAAACCCGTCCACCGCTGCACCTCCAGCAAGATCTCCGGCAGATCGACGCGCGGCAGCAACGCGGCCACCCGTTCGCGCAGCGCTACGAGGCTCGGCGGCTCATCTGCTTTCTCGAGGCCGGTGAGCACCACGCGGTCGTGACCGGCGGTGCGCTCGATCCGCACCGCGACGTTGGCGGGCAGATGCTCGGCGGTGCGGCGGTATGCCGCATCCAGTTGTTGGGCCAGTTGTGCCAGTTCGCTGTCCGGGGTAAACGCGTGCCCCAAGGTACGACAGATACCGGGGCGTGCGGACTCCCAGGTCGCCCCCTGTAATAGCTGGGCACGCGGATCGCGCCAGCGCCCACTGGGTGCGAGGAAGACATCGCGGCGGCGCAGGGCATCCTGCAGGCGCTCCAGCGTGCAGAAGGTGTAGTACCGCCGATCCACACGGTGATCGTCGCCGATGACGAGGCGACGCCACGCCTTACTGACGACAGCAAGGGGCGCCTCTTCGACCGTCAGCGGGCGGCGTGTCCCCTCGATCCGACGGAGAAAATCCAGCGCCGCGAGCACGGGCTGCCCCGCCTGCGTGGCCTGAAAGTTGATCGTGTGGAGGAGCTTCGGCAGGAAGCGTCGGACCGTCGCATAGCGACTCAACAACTCCTCGAACTGGCCATCGCCTGCGGGACGCGCCAACGCGCCGACGGTCACGATTGCCTGCGCGAGTTGTTCCTGCCGCACCCGTGCAAAGGCCGCCATACGCACTGCGGCGTCTTCCAGGTGGGGGTCGAGCAGCACGAGACACGCCTCGCGGAGCCGCCACGCCGCAGTATCCAAGTCACGCAGAGTACGCAGCCGCTCCTTCTGCTCCTTCCGCCCGACCTTCACGGCGAGGTCGCTGATCAACAGATCCAGCAGGTCCGCCACATCATCCTGCGCGGTGGCCTCCAGTGTCGACGCAAAGGCGAGGAGCGTGGCCATGCGTCGCGCGGGAGGCATCCGGGCGATCGCTTGGGCCGTCGCTGCTGTTGCGTGGCGGGCGAGCGATTTGAGGCGACCCGCAGGGATGGCGGACAGATCAAGTGGCCCGATGCCCAAGGCGCGCACTGCGGTGAGCCGGTCGAGCGCCTCCACCAGTGCCGGAGCACTGATGCGCGTCGGCGCGCGGCGCAACTGGTCAAGCAGCGTCTGCCGCGACTCCTGCGGGACGACCAACAACCCCGCGAGTTGGGCGCGTTGCGCGCGGCTGGGGAGCGCGGCAAGGATCCGCCAAAGCCGTGCCTGCGCGCGATCCCGGACGCTTGCCACAAGCCGGGCCACGACGGTCGCTCCTGGCAGCAGGATTTTCCGCTCGACAAGATGGGCGGTGGCGAGGTCGAGCAGGACGCTGGGACGTTCCGCGCTCAACCACGCGCGGGAGTACAACCAGCGGACGAGGCGGAAGTGTTCGGGTTGCGCGGTGAAGTCACGGTATCCTTCGCGGTGCTTGATCTCGTTGGCATGATCCCAACGGGTCTCGCCCGCGCGATACTGCGGCAAGCCGGTCGTGTCGCAAACGCCGATCTGTGCGCTCACGTACCGGATGACTCCGTCGGGTACATCCGTCGGGTCCGCAAGGAAGGTGCCCAAGAAGCGCACCGTGCAGAGTTGGAGCGCGTAGCCGAGCGTGTTGTGATCGCCTCTCCGTGTCGCAACCAGCGCGCGATCCGGGTCGTCGAGGTGAAAGTAGCGGGCGAGTTGCGCGGGCGAGGGTTCGCCGACGTATCGCCCGTAGCGGTCTGCTTGTTCGTTGGTGAGAAAATCGACTGGCACTGCACCTCTTTCTGGTCGCGCGTCTGTGACGCGACCTGCGCTACCATACGGGAGGGGCACGGTCATATGCACCCGTTGGCCCTCCCCACTTGGGAGGACCATCCCGTCGCTACCACCCCCCCGACCCTGCCGATGGCTTGGCCTGAAGAAAGGAGCCACAGGATGCCGAGCACACGCACGAAGGGACACTGCCATTTCTGTCATGCCGCGTACAGCAAGTCCGGCATGACCAAGCATCTCCAAACGTGCGCGGAGCGCCGACGGGTGCTCAGCGACACGCGCCAACGGGGGACACGTCAGGGGCGACTCTTCCATCTGCTGATCACCGGGCGATACGCCTCAGCATACTGGATGCACCTCGAAGTACCCGCAGTGACCACCTTGACGACGCTCGACCAGTTTCTCCGCGATACGTGGCTGGAGTGCTGCGGGCATCTGAGCGCCTTCCGGATCGCCGGGGACTCCTACGTCTCGTATGCGGATCGGGAATATGGGTTCGACGACCGGAGCATGCGTCGGGTGAATCTCGGTGCGGTGCTCAGCGTCGGCGATCATTGCATCCACGAGTACGATTTCGGCACCACCACCGAGCTCACCCTGCAGGTGGTCGCGGAGCGGGAGGGGACGATCACGCGCCCGGCGGTGACGGTGCTGGCACGCAACGAGCCGCCACTGATCCCGTGCGAGGTCTGCGGGCGAGCGGCGACGCAGGTGTGCGGTCAGTGCATCTATGAGGGTGCGGGCTGGCTCTGCGATGCGTGTGCCAAAGCCCACGCCTGCGGTGAGGAGATGTTTTTGCCTGTGGTCAATTCGCCCCGTGTCGGCATGTGCGGTTATACCGGCTGAAACAACATTCATTGCTGGCGGGGATCGGGCGCGCGAGTGTCCCAGTGGTACGGAAGCGGTCACCGGTCGCAATGGAGTGGCGCCACCCGCGCGGGTATACTGAGCGCGTGACCCGTCGCACGCGAGGAGGTAGCAGCAATGGCGCGCAAGAAGACCGGTGGTTCCCGACCGTCGGCAGATGCGGGGTCTCCAGCACCCGGCTTGCCGGATCGGCGACTGATGGAGCAGCAGATGGCGCAGATTGGTCGCCTGCTCCACTCCCACGACTTTGCCTCAATCGAGGAAGCGAACGCCTTTCTTCAGGAGATGCTCGCCACTGGCGGACTCCCGGAAGCGGTTCCCCAAACGCCGCTCGACGCGGCGCAGGAACTGATCTACCAAGCCCTAGAGAGCACGGGCAAGCGGCGGGTGACGTTGGCGCGCAAGGCGCTGACGGTTTCTCCGGACTGTGCCGATGCGTATGTTCTGCTCGCCGAAGCGACCCGCGACCCGCGAGAAGCGCAGGCGCTCTACGAACAAGGAACGGAGGCGGGTGAACGCGCGCTCGGTCCACAGCCCTTCAAGGAAGATGTCGGGCATTTCTGGGGCATCATGGAGACGCGACCGTACATGCGGGCGCGGCAGGGACTCGCCGAGGTCCTCTGGGTGCTTGGTGAGCGGCAGCACGCCATCGGTCATGCGACCGATCTGCTGCGGCTCAATCCCGGCGACAACCAAGGCATCCGCTACCTGCTGGTCAACTGGCTGCTGGCCGAGGGTGACGACGACGCGCTCGAGCAGCTGCTCAAGCTGTACCCGGACGAGGGGAGTGCGGTCTGGGCGTACACGAAGGCATTGTGGACGTTCCGGCGCAAGGGCGCGGGGGCGGGGGCAACGCTGGCGCTGAAGGCGGCATTGCGGACGAATCCCCACGTCCCGTTCTATCTCTTCGGCCTGCGGGAGCTGCCGGAGGAACTGCCGGGATACATCGGCATGGGAGATGAGACCGAAGCGGTCTCCTACGTGGCGGAGGCGATCACGAACTGGATCGACAGCGAAGGAGCATTGGACTGGTTCGCGGGGAGCATGGAGCGATTGGCGCAGCAGGGCGGGCGCCGTCCATCCGGCCCCCGTCCGCGTCGGCAACGCTAGATCGGCACCCTCAGCGATGCGCTTGATGATGAGACACCAAACAGAACGACTCTTCTGCGTGATGAGTCAACTGAAGAGCCAAAGAGCATCACCCCACGTCGCCCTACACACTCTCCGTTCCCTCCACGACATGCCGTGCGCTCTCTGCTTGCCTTTCCCCTCCCTCCGCACCGCCGTCCATCGCTTGCAACTACTCATGGAGGATTGACAGTTGTGACAGTTTGGCGTATACCTCCTCCGAGGAGGTGTGGATGAATCCCTTCACGACGATCGAACAGACCCTTGATGAGGCGGACGCTGCGGCGCGTAACGCCGATCTGACCACCCTGAAGGCCAAGCTTGAGCAGCTTCGCGCGCTCGTTGGCCCCGATCAGATGCTCACCACCGGCGAAGCGGCGATCCTCCTCGGGGTCAAGAGCGTCAATACGGTGAAGGCACTCGCACGGACCGGGAAGATCCCCTTTCGGCAAGAACCCGGCAAGCAGATGCGCCTCTCCCTCGCGGGCGTGCTGGACTTCAAGGCCACCCACGATTTCCAGCAACTGAAGGTGTCCGAACAGATCCACGATGAGACGGCAGTGCTTGGCAGTGACGTCATGCCACCGGCAGTCCTCGATGCTACGGCACCCGCGCCGGGGAGTGTGCCGTGGCGGGGTCACTAACACCGCCGACAGCGCTCCTCGATGCCAGTGCCCTCTATGGGCCAACCAACCGACGCGAGTTGCAGCAAGCGGCGATGACGGGACTCTTCGCGGGGTTCTGGTCGCCGTGGATCGTGGAAGAACTCGCGCGGAACCTGACCACCGACTACTACCGCACGCGGACGTATAGCACGGCCACGCGGCGCATCCTCAGCGCGCTGTCGAAGCGGATGATGGTGCTGCTGATCGCGAGTTTCGCCACTGTTGATCCCAAACCGCCCTTTCCGGATACATGGTCCGCCGCAGACCCCGGCGACGATCATGTCTGGGCCGCTGCGGTGGCCGCCGGGGTCACGTATGTGGTGAGCGAGAACACGCATCACTTTCCGCCGAGGGCGGAGAGCGGCAGGCATGAGTGGGAGGGCATCACCTATGTCACGCCAGCGGCATTCTTCTCGCTGGTGAGCCTCTGAAACGCGGCAACAGATTCTCCGCCTCACAAAGGGCCGAGTGTGATGAAAGATCTTGCTGAGGGACCCGCCGAACTACTTGTCGGTAGGTCGCTCAGTAATTACCGACCGATCTCTCGGAGGATGCCTATTAGTGCCGGATCTACCGTTCGCAAGACCTCATCGAGCGGCGTGTCTAACTCGCCCCCTTCCCACACCATGCCGCCGCTATCGAGCACACGGACGAACGAGTGGCGATCGTCATCCTCGCCGATTTCAATCCAGCCATGGGTCGTGACCCAGCGTATGAGATGCGGGTACGCATCTGCGAACGGTGTGTCAGCCATCATCACGATCTCCGTGCGCCGAGGATACGTAGTTGACCATCGGGATCAGTGTCGTCCCCTGCTACTATAGTACACACGACCCCTCGATCGCGTTCCGCCGATTTCCCCTTGCAATTGCCGCCCTTGATTTGCTACGATTAAATCAGTAGACAGAACGCCTCTTCTGAGTAGTGGAATAGCAACATGACGACGAAAAACACCACCGCCACCGCTCAACAACTGGCAAACTTCACTTCACGAAAGGTGACAGGCCTCGCCGACACCCTCAGTGAGATCGTCCCTGACTCCCTCCCCGCGTGGATGGCACGGTACTTGACCTTCGCGATCGTCGGTGTTCGCTCTCCCGCCGTCGCCGAGAAGATCGCCCTTCACCTCGACCGCTTCATCCAGTTCTTTACCGACAGTTATGGCCACGACCGGATCAGCACGCTCCTCAAGCGCGATGTCCTCGCCTGGCAGCGGGCACTCAAGGAGCAGGGGTTCGCCCCGGCAACGATCAACAATCATCTCGCCTCGCTCTCCGGCTTCACGACGTGGGTGCACGCCCAATCCTCGCACCTCTTCCCGGTTGGCGACCCCGCGAAGGGGATCGGTGAGCTCGGGTTGCCGCCGCTCGAACCGCGCGCCCTCTCCGAGTCGCAGGTGCGCAGCCTGAAGAATCTCTGCGACCGGTTGGAGCGGTTCCACCAACTGCGCGGTCAGCGCTGGGCGGGTCGCGCTGGCAACGTGCCGCTGCGCGCCACCGGTCGGCCCCTGCGGGATCGGGCGATGATCTATGTCCTGCTCTCGACGGGATTGCGGCGGGAGGAACTGATCCGCCTCGATCTTGACCAGGTCAGCCCCAATACCCCGGCGACATTGCGGCAGGCACGGCAAGGACGGATCGCCCGTGTCCAGGGCAAGGGGAACACCGAACGAACCGTTTTCTTATCCAACGATGCGCGCCTGGCGCTTGCTGACTATCTTGAACGGGAGCGCCCTCGTGATGTGGAGCCGCAGACCACGGCGCTCTTCCTCAGTGCGACGGGGATTCCGGAGCGGGCAACGGACGGGCGTCTTTCACCTCGGGCGGTCAATCTCATCCTGACACAGATCGGGCGCTGGCATGACGCCGAGTTGAAGGACCCGACGCGGCATATCGCGCCGCTGAAGCCGCATGACTTGCGGCACACCTTCGCGTTCCAGCTGGCGAAGGCGACAGGGGCGGACGCCTACGAGTTGGAACGGCGACTAGGGCATCGTTCGCAGCGCTACATCCAGCGCTACACCAATCCGCCCGAGGAGATCGCCGCCGCCTATATCGAGGAGTTCTAACCGATATCCGGGCAGGATGCGTCGTCCGCACACGAGCGATAATGGGCGTGGGCAAGCGACAAGCGGATCCGTCCCGCTCCCTCTCAGTGCGGAGGATCGATGCGGCGCGAGTGAAGGGGCAGGAGTGTAGCGCGCTCC
>JBBSFO010000220.1:0-7847 GCA_038238655.1 Thermomicrobiales bacterium
CGCGTGTCTCGTCCCGCTCGCAGAGCGCATCGAGGATGACCTGATGCGCTGAACCTGTGATGACGCGAAAGTCGGCATTCGCGACGTTGCGACTGAGCAGGAGGATGTGGATTTGCCGCCGCAGATTGACCCAACAATCGTACAACCGCGTGTGGTCGCTCGCCTGATACAGCAATTCGTGGAACTGCATGTCCAGTTCGGCCGCTTCCTGCTCGGTAATACCGCGCTCGGTATAGGCGTTCATCGTTCCGACAACCTGCCGCATCGCCGCGAACTGGGCGGCGGTCGCGTGCCGAGTCGCCCGCTGGACGGCGAGCCGTTCCAACACGCGGCGCAGGCTGTATATCTCGTCCGCGTCCTCCCGCGTCAACCGCGCGACGAACGTCCCCCGATTCCGCTGGATAACGACCAATCCCTCACGCTCCAACTGACTGAGCGCTTCCCGCACCGGACCGCGGCTAACGCCCAACGACTTCGCCAACCCTTCCTCACGCAGCCGCTCGCCGGGGCCGAAATACCCATGGACGATCGCCGTGCGCAGCCGCAGGGCGATATCAGCGGCAAGGCCGCGATTAAGCGGCGAAGATAAAATGGCGTCGAGCGCTTCCCCGTACATCCCCAGACTCCCCACAACCGATTGTGCAATTGTCTGCTTTTAACTGTTAACAATCGTACAATACGCTGATACCGTTGCATCGTCAAGTGATTGAATGTGTTTCTCGCTTGGTGAAAATGTGTAGGCCGAGTGTCTTGCCCGATAGGGAGAAAGGAAGAATACTGCGCACGGCAGCGCAGTTCAACGCACCATTTCCGCTTCGGCCAGCACATTGCAGTATCACGCGAAAGGAATGCCGCCCATGTCCGTTGCAGCGCGCACGACCGCAACCCGCAAGCGGCCGCTCAAAATCGGCATCCATCTCCCGATCACCGATCCCTGGGCAGACTTGTTGGCGATGGCGCAACGCGCCGCAGCGGTCGGCTTCGACTCGCTCTGGCTGCCAGATCATCTCTCGATGAAGCGCGATCAACTCTGGATCACCGCCGGGCGGCCCGTCCCGCCCGGCGTCGAGTTGGAGCCGCCCGTCGGCGCGTGGGAGACGTGGTCCCTGATTGCTGCGCTGGCGGCAGCGGTGCCGGATGTCGAACTCGGCACCCTGGTGATGTGCACCGGGTTCCGCAATCCGGCCCTGCTCGCCAAGATGGCCGAGACGCTGGACGCGATCAGCGGCGGGCGACTGATCCTCGGCGTCGGTTCCGGCGATGTCGCGCACGAGTTCCACGCCTTCGGGTTCCCATTCGACCACGCGGTCAGCCGTTTCGAGGAGGCGTTGCAGATCATCACGTCGCTCCTGCGCACGGGCTACTGCGACTTTCACGGCACGTACTACGAGGTGAACGACCTGACGCTCGAACCGCGCGGCCCGCGACCGAACGGCCCGCCGATTTTGATCGGCACGCTCCTGACCGGCAAGCGGATGCTCCGCCTCACCACGCAGTACGCCGATCTTTGGAACGGGTTCTTGTGCTACGGCCGCAACTGGCCCGATGTGCTGCCGCCCCTACGCGAGGCGATTGACGCCGCCTGCGTCCAGTATGGCCGGGACCCCGCCACGCTCGGTCGCACCGTCGGCGTGCGCGTCGCGCTGCTGGGGGAGCAGGTCACGGGCGGCGTCGAACCCCTCGAAGGCACGCCGGAGCAGATCGCCGACGCCCTGCGCGACTATGCCCGCAACGGCCTGTCGCACGTCCAGGTCTGGCTCTCACCGCGTAGCCTCGCCGGCATCGAAGCCTTCGCGCCGGTGCTTGAAGAGTTGGATCGGGGGTGAGGCCTTCCGCTTGCGCCACCGCTTGATCTCGCGTCATACTCCGCACGACGAGAAAGCCGATCGGAAGGAAGTAGGAGAAGCAGATGTCCGCTGATACCGAGACCCGCGCGCGGATCCCCGTCCAATCGCTGACGGACTTCACCGTCTGCGCCTTTCTGCGTGTTGGGCTAACGCAGCACGACGCCGAAACGATGGCGGATGTCCTGACCGGCGCGGATATCCGGGGAATAGACTCGCACGGCGTGCCTCGCTTGCGGATGTACGTCACGCGGCTGCGCGACGGCCTGACGAACCCGGAGCCGCGCATCGCGACCGTTTCCGAAACGCCGGGGACATTGGTCTTGGACGGCAACAACGGTTCCGGCCCAATCGTCGGCAAATACGCGATGCAGCGCTGCATCGAGAAGGCGCGCGAGAACGGCGTCGCGACGGTGACAATGCGCAATAGCAATCACTATGGCTCACTCTATTACTATCCACTGATGGCCGTCGCGGAAAACTTCGCGGGCATGACGATGACGACGACCGGGCCATTCATCGTGCCGACCTTCGGTGCGGCGGGCATCCTCGGCACAAACCCAATCTGCATCGCCTTCCCCGGTGGCGACCGCGAGCGCCCTTTCATGATTGATATGTCCACCAGCGTCGTCGCGGGCGGCAAGTTGGAGATCGCCCGCCGCGAGAATCATGACATCCCCGCTGGCTGGGCGCTGGACGAGCACTTCCAGCCGACGACCAGCCCGTTCGATGCCAAGTACCTCAACCCACTCGGCGGCGACCGCGAACACGGTAGCCAGAAGGGATATGGGCTGAATGTCGCGGTGGACCTGTTCGCGGGGCTGCTTTCCGGCGGCAAGGTAAGCGCGCAAAACACCCAGATCGAGCGAACCGCCAAAGCGACCCACACGGCGCATATGTTCAGCGCGTGGCGGATTGACGCCTTCGTGCCGTGGGAGCAATACGCTGCCCGGTTTGACGAATACATGCAGATGCTGAAATCCTGCCCGCCTACCCCCGGCCACGACCGCGTCCTCACCCCCGGCGAACCCGAATGGCTGGCCGAAGATGACCGCCGCGCCAACGGCATCCCCCTCCATCCCGCTGTCATCGAGGATCTACAGAACCTTGCAGACGAACTCGACATTCCGTTTGCGTAAGTGGTGTTTGGCAAACCGGGCGCACAGCAGTGCGCCCTCCGGGAACCGACTACACACCGTTATTGCGCCGTATAGCCGCCATCCACCGCCAGCACATGGCCGGTGACGTACGATGATGCGTCAGAGCAAAGGAAAAGGACGGGGCCGACGATCTCGGGCGGATCGGCGAAACGACCGAGCGGGTGCTTGGCGCGGAAGGCTTCGTAGAACTCCGGCTCGCCCGCCACTTGCCGCGCGACGGGCGGCGTCGCGAAGACGCCGGGCGCGACGGCATTGACGCGCACGCCCGTCGTCGCCCACTCGATGGCGAGCGAGCGCGTGATCTGCACGACGCCACCCTTGCTAGCGATATACGCCGGGTTGCCCGGATAGGCGATCAACCCCGCGATGGAGGCGAAGTTGACGATCCGCCCGTCGCCCTGCGGGATCATCACGCGGGCGGCGGCGCGGCAGCAAAGGAATGTGCCCGTCACATTGAGCGTAAGGATGTCGTCGAATTTGGCGCGGTCGTAGCCGAGGGCCATGCCCCGGCTCCCGCCGCCCGCCGTGTTAATGAGGATGTCGAGGCGACCCCACCGATCCACCGCCCGCTGCACCATCCCATCTATCTGCGCCTCGTCCAGCACGTCCACCGGCATCGCGAGGGCGTCACCGCCCGCCGCGCGCAGTTCACCGGCGAGCGATTCCGCCCGGTCGCCGTCCCGATCCGCGACGATCACCGACGCGCCGCTGGCGATCAGGCCGTGCGCAATCGGCGCGCCGAGGCCGCCGCCGCCCGTGATGATCGCCGTGCGCCCATCCAACCGCCACATGCCCGGTACCGTCCTCCGCTCGTCCATCTATCCCTCCCGTCCATATCATGGGACAAATCGGCGAAACCGGGGAGAACCGCAGAGGCACAGAGAGGAGAAAAGAGAAAGAAGATGCATCAATGGACATACGCCTCACACCTCTTCTCCAACCCATAAATCTCTGCGTCCTCTGCGCTCTCTACGCCTCTGCGGTTCTCCCCGGTTTCGTCCTCCCACACCATCATAATGTGGATGGGGCCGTTCTGCTATGCTGCGTGCGGAGCGAAAGGGGTGAGATGGCGATTCGGCTCATAGCGCTCGATGTGGACGGTACACTGCTGACGTCCGCTGGAGAAGTGTCGCCCGGTGTGCGCGCGGCAATCCGGGAGGCGGTGGCGCGGGGCGTTCATGTGACGCTCGCGACCGGGAGGCGGTTGTATGCGGCACGCGTGTATGCCGAAATGCTCGGCTTCCGCCTGCCGCTGATCCTCCACAACGGTGCGGTGGTTCAGGAATCGGCCACCGGCGTGGTGCTCTACGAAGACGCGATCCCGCCCGATGCGCTGCGCGAAGCGGTCGCGATCAGTCGCGCACACGGCTATCAGCCCGTCCTGCTCGAAAGCCCGGCGCACGGCGGGCGGCTCTACACCGGCCCCGAAGAAGCGGAGAATCGGGCGACGCGCGAATACCTGATCACGCGCGATGGGTTGATGCGCACCGATCACGACACGTTGCCGACGCTCGGCAACATCCTCAGCATCGCGATGTTCGATGATGCCTTGCCACCGCTGCTGACGCTCCGGGACGCGCTGATCGGTGCATTCGGCAGCCGGATCGGCAACCTGATTGACCGCCCGGTCACCGCAACGGCGAGCGTCAAGACCTTTGCGCTCGATCTCTTCAACGCGGGCTGCGGCAAGGGCAAGGCGCTCGCCCATCTCGCCCGGCAGGAAGGGATAACGCTCGCCGAAACGATGGTCGTTGGTGACTACCTGAACGATCTCGAAATGCTCATCGCGGTGCGGGATGGCGGCGGTGTCGCCGTGGCAATGGGCAATGCCGAGCCGGAACTGAAGGCCATCGCCACCGCCATCGTTGCTACCAACGACGCCGACGGCGTCGCCGAGGCCATCCACCGTTTCGTCCTACAAGTCCCAGCGACGGAGAGAGAAACCGATTGAACCGCAGAGACGCAGAGAACGCAGAGAGACGCAGAGATGTGAGAATGGCGGGGGGAACATGAGGCTACAAGGCTATCTATATGCATCTCCTTCCTTTCTCTTCCTCCTCTGCGGTCTCTGCGTCTCTGCGGTTCAATCGGTTTGACTATCCCCGGAGGTGCCATGATTCGCGGATTGATTTTCGACTTTGACGGGCTGATTTTGGATACGGAACTGCCCGACTTTGAGAGCTGGCAGGAGATGTTCGTGGAGCATGGCGCGTCGCTGCCGCTCGCAGACTGGACGCCGCTGATCGGCACCGCGTCATCGTTCGACCTCTACGACTATCTGGAGCAGCGGGCGGGCCGGATGATTGACCGCGCCGACGTGCGCGAGCGACGGCGACAGCGGTTTCACGAGCGGGTGATCGCGCAGACGATCTTGCCGGGCGTGGAGGAGTGCATCGCGGAAGCGAAACGGCGTGGATTGAAGGTCGGGCTAGCGTCCGCGTCGTCGCCGGACTGGGTAATCGGGCACCTGTCGCGGCTGGGGCTGCATGTCCATTTCGACACAATCAAGACTTCGGCGGATGTCGAGCGCGTCAAGCCCGATCCGGCCTTGTATCTCGCCGCTCTCGCTGCGCTCGGGTTGGATGCGACACAGGCAATCGCGCTGGAGGATTCCCCGAACGGTATCGCGGCGGCAAAGGCGGCCGGACTGTTCTGCGTCGCCATCCCGAATGCGATGACGCGCGATCTCGATGTGAGCGCCGCCGATCTCCGCCTTGCCTCGCTTGCCGCTCTACCTCTCGCGGAATTACTCGAAATCGCGGAGAATCGTCGTAGAGAAGACCATCGAAAGGAAGCGCTATGACGACCATGACCGCGCCGAACTCCGAAATCGTCGCCTTTGCCGACCCGATTGTCTCTGCCATCGAGCGGATTTTCGCCTGCCTCGCTGGACTTGATGCCGAGGGCTTGAACTGGCGACCACCCGCGAAGGAGGCGAACAGCCTGTATGTCCTCGCTTACCACACGATGTGCAGCGCGGAGGCGGCGATCATCGGCGAACTCGGTGGCGAGCATGTCGAGCGGGATCGAGACGCGGAGTTCACCGTCTCCGGCGATTCGACCGAACCGCTCCACGACCGATGGCGTGCGCTCGAACCGCGCTTGCGCGAAACACTGGCGCGTTTGACTGCGGCGGATATGGAGAAAACCGTCCACCATCGCCGCTTCGGCGCGATGAGCGGGCGTGCTTACCTGATAATCCAAACGCAGCACCCCGCCGAGCACGCCGGGCACGCTGAACTCACGCGCGATCTGCTGAAAGCAGCACGTTCGTAAACGTCTTTGACGAGTGAGATGGTACGCTTCTGCCAGACATACATAAGCAGGCTGAAAGCCCGCCACCACCGGGTACTTATCGTTCCGGCAGTGTGTACCATCCCTGCGAAACCAGCGTGTCCACGGTCCGCCACGCACCGGCACGCAGGAGAACTTCGACGGTGACGCGCGGCGGGTTTTCGACGGCAGTGACGGCCTCAAACAAGGATTGATAGACGATCGTGCCGTCTCCCATTGCCCAATGGCGGTCGTGGACGCCGTCGTTGTCGTGCAGGTGGACGTGACGCAAAAAGGGCTGCATGTCATAGACCCAGCGGTCGAGGGGCAGCGACGCGGCCAGATGGGCGTGACCGACATCGAGTGACAGGCCGAGGTTCGGCGCGTCAATCGCCTGGGCGAGATCGGCCAGTTGGCGCGGATCGCGGTCGAAGATGTTCTCGATCACGATCGTGACCCCGTACGGCGCGGCCTCGGCAGTGAGGGCGCCGAAGTAGTCCGCGAGGCGGGCTGCGAGGTCGCGCTTCACCATCGGTTCCGGCTCCCAGCACGGAAAATCGCTATGCACGATCATCATGTCGCACCCAATCGTCGCGGCGACTTCGAGCGACTGCCGATGCCGCGTGCGGGTGAGCGCCACCACGTCCGGCTCGGATGCACTCGGTTTCAGGTCGTAGAACGTACCGTGCAAGCATTTTCCATTGGGGAACGACTGCAGCGCCGCCGCCCAGCGGCGGGCGAGGGCCATGTAGTCATCCTGCCATGTCCGTACGGGGAAGAAATCGGCGATCTCGACGCCCATGTCACGCGCTTCGAGGGCGGGGAGATCGTCCATTCCCAACGCGCCATAGACCTGCATCGCGAGCGGGAACCGCCGTCGTGGCGGGATGTCGTTGTCGGGAATTGCCGCACCGGGTGAGAAAATGGCGTCTTGCATCCTCGTCGCTCCCTCCGGCGTGCGCCGGTGTGCTATTCTATCGGCGTATCGTATTCCGGCGCGCACCCGTTGCGCGTATCGGCCTTACCAGTGAAATCCTTTTTTGGGAGCGGACGCCTTTTGACAAGGCGTACTGGGGGAAGTCCGGTTCGAGTCCGGCGCTGTCCCGCAACGGTATTCGACTTCGTGTCGTCAGCCCGACCACCCGCCGCTCTCCGGATTCGTCACCCTTCGCGTGAAAGGAGACGGACGATGGCGCACGCGCCATGATACGTCCCTCGCCCGGTTCCGCAAGGACCGGCGGGGGACGACGTGTTTAAGGACTGAGGACTGAGCAGTCTTGCTCCCCCTCTCCATCGCGATGGAGAGGGGGCCAGGGGGTGAGGTTTCCATGCGCACACGAATCGGGACGTTCCTTGCACTGCTGATGGTCGCACTGATGATGACGGCGGTTGCGCCCGTCGCGGCGGCGCCCGCACCGGAAGCGACGAACGCACTCGTCTATCTGCGCACGCAGCAGAACGCGGACGGCGGGTATCCCGGCTTCTCCGGCCCCGCGAGCGATCCAAGCAACAGCGCGGACGCGGCGCTCGCCTTCGTCTCGTCAGGCGTATCGCTCGGCGATGTGAAGAA
>JBBSFO010000221.1:0-7842 GCA_038238655.1 Thermomicrobiales bacterium
ATTCGCCCGCGCCCGCGCGCTGATGGAGCAGACGCTCGCGCGCAGTCTCGCCCTCCGCAATCCCGTGGCGGAAGTCGCCGCGCTGGTGGCAAGCGGGACAGTCGCGCAGATGCAGGGCGAGTGGGCGCGGGCGGCGGCATTCGGGCGGGAGGCGCTGCTGAAAGCGCGCGAGATCGGCAACCGCATCTACGAATACAACGCGCTCTTCGTCCTCGGCCTCGCCCTCGCCCACCTCGGCCGCCGCGACGAAGCGATTGCCATGCAGGAGCAGGCGATTGCCTTCGGCACAAACGCGCGCATCCGCATCGTGATGGGACGCGTCTATGGGTGGCTCGGCGAGATCTACCTGATGGCGGGGCGGATTGACGACGCCCGTACCGCCATTGAGCGCGGGCACGAGATCAGCGCCGCGCAGGGCTATCTTGCCGAGGTTGCCTTGTGCGATCGCGTTCGGGGCGAGATCGAAACGGCGGCGGGGAATTATGCCGCCGCCGCCGAACATCTCGACGCCGCCCGCACGCGCTACGCCGCGCTGGACGCCCGACCCGGTCTCGCCCGCGTAGACGCCGCGCTCGGCCGCCTCGCCGAAGCCCGGGGCGACACCATCAAGGCCACTGCCCACTTCCGCGCCGCCCTCGACGCCTTCATCGGCATGGAGATGCATTGGGAAAGCGGAACAAGTCGGTGGTCAGCAGTCAGCAGTCAGCAGTAGCACGTAGCGAGTAGCGAATAACGAGCGATCGGAGCCAACGTCTCGTTACTCGTTACTTGGCATTGCGCCCAACTGCATAAGGATGCCGCCGAAATCGAAGTAGTGCATTAGGCGCGCGATTTTGCCGTCGCGCTCCGTGACGAAGACCGCCGCACTGACATTGACGCGCTTGCCCGTAGCGGGCAGGTTCGGTAAGTCGCCCGTTTGCGTGCCGGTCCAGACGAGTTCCATCGCGGCGGTATGACCGCTCGTGATGATGCTCGTGATTTCGCCGCGCGCATCGGGAAATGCCGCTTTCCACATCCGCCCATCCTGATCGCCCGCGTCTTTGCTCGTCCCTGCGCTCGGCGCGGTGATGCCGAAGTACCCGTCGTCATGCCCGAGGTCGCGACCTTTGTCGAAATCTCCGTTGTTGAATGCAGCCACCCATGTCCGCGCCAGTTCTTCCGGTGACATGCCACCCTCCTTCGTGTCCTACGGCGTCGCCCGCCGCCCGTCCATCGTCACAACGCAGCGGAGATGATTACGGATTCATTACGGCACGCGGGTTGGGGCGGAAATCAGGGTATTTTCCCACTCCTGCACACGCAATTCACCGAATTCGCGCCACAATTCAGAGCGCGCTACGACCCCGCTCAGAGCGCCGTACGATCCGGTCGCTATCCTGCCTTCAGAGGTATGAAGTGGGGTTCCGCCCATTGGCGGAATAGGAAGCGCGCCGCCGGTGTACGGCGCACCGCGACCGAGGGTGAATCGGTGGCGGCAAAGGGGGAGTTCTCAATGTTTGCGACATCCGCTGCTCTTGCGCTGCGTCTGCGTGGCCGCGCGCCCGCACATCTCCGTGCCCTGCCCGCGCCCGAACCGCCGAACGATGAAGCGCTGATCCTCGGAATCCGCGACCGCGACGAAGGCGCGCTCTCGGCGCTCTACGGGCGATACGGCGAAGTCGTCTATGCCCTCGCGCTGCGGATCGTGCGCAGCCCGGAGGTGGCGGAGGAGGTCGTGCAAGAAACCTTCATGCGTGTCTGGCGCGGCGCGCATACATTCCACGGCGAACCGGCCGGGTTGCGCGCGTGGCTCTTCCGCATTGGCCGCAATCTCGCACTCGACCAACTGCGGCGACAAGCGGCTCGCCCCCGCACCATCACGATCTCGCCGGAACCGACGGATAACCGCGCGCCACTCGACACGCTGGCGGATGAAACGTGCGATGTCGCGGTGCAGGCGACGGACCGCTGCCTGCGCGAGCAGGTGCGCCGCGCGCTGCTGACGCTCCCGCCCGAGCAACGACACGCCCTCGAACTCGCCTACTTCGGCGGTCTGACACACCGGGAGATCGCAGACGAAACCGGTGAACCGCTCGGCACGATCAAAACCCGCCTTCGTCTCGGCCTCCAGAAACTCGCCGCCATCGCGCGGCAGGAGGCGTTCGAGCGATAACGCGCAACGAGTAATGCGCGGTGAGGAGGAAGCAAAGAAGCGTCGAGGGGTAGGCAGAATCCTGCCGCCGTGCTACACTCGCGGCCATACGTACGTGCGGTACCGAACCAACGGACGTCGGTGTTCGTGGTCCGAGGGAGGAAATAGACGATGGCCTACATTATCGCCGAGCCGTGCATTGATGTGAAGGATGCGTCCTGCGTCGAGGTCTGCCCCGTAGACTGCATCCATGCCACTGAGGATGACAACATGTATTTCATTGACCCGAACGAGTGCATTGACTGCGGTGTCTGCGCGCCTGAATGCCCGGTCGAGGCAATCTTCTTCGAACCCGACCTGCCGGACGAGTGGAAGAAGTTCATCCAGATCAACGCGGACTACTTCAAGAAGTAACAGCGAATTCCGCGCCGCCCTTGATTCGGGGCGGCGTTTTTCTTCCCACGACGCTGTGCTGTCCTCTCGCACAACCCCTTCACTCTCTGATGTTCTTCTTTGACATCCGCTATGGCCGACCGATAGCATTCCCCGCAACAGCAACGATTCCCACGCAGAGTGCGCCCACGGTCCAGACAATGCCGCTGTGGGCGATTATGCCTACAATGACGTACAGGATCCCGGCAATTGGCATCACGACCGAGTAATACATTCCTCGCGTCATTGCTTTCTCCCTTTCGGATGCTGTTCGCGACTCATACGCGGAACACGCACCATTCGCGATGCGTACGATGAAAAGTCTATCACACACTGCGCACGGGCACCCGGCGTTTCCGTTGCTCGCCCTCCCTGTGCGTGCTACCCTCTCCGCCACAGCATCCATCCTGTTCACGGTACTCACGACCAAACCACCTACCTCCGGAGGAATACATGAGCGACACCACCTGCGACACCTATCTCGAAGAACACGATGCGCGTCACTTGGAAGAACTGAAGACGCTACTGCGCATCCCGAGCATCAGCAGCCTGCCGGAGCATCGGGAGGATATGCGCCGTGCAGCGGAGTGGATTATGGATCAACTGCGCACGCTCGGCGCGCGGGATGTCGCGCTGCTGCCAACGAATGGCAACCCTGTTGTCTACGGCATGTGGCCCGCCCCCGCCGGTGCCCCGACGGCGATCCTCTACGGCCATTACGATGTGCAGCCGCCCGACCCGCTCGACCTTTGGGCAACGCCGCCATTCGAGCCGACCGTGCGCGATGGGCGCCTATATGCGCGCGGTGCGGCGGACGACAAGGGCAACATGTTCGCGGCGATTAAAGGGATCGAGGCGTATCTCGCTGTCCATGGTAGTCTGCCGATTGGCCTGAAATGCATGTTCGAAGGCGAGGAAGAGATTGGCTCACCGAATTTGCACCAATTCGTCCGCGACAACGCGACCCTGCTCGACGCTGATTTCACCCTGTCGGCGGACGGCGGTATGTGGGGACCGGAAACGCCCTCGCTGACCGTCAGTTCCAAGGGGATCGCCGCTTGTCAGATTGATCTGCGCACCGCCAATACGGACCTCCATTCCGGCCAGCACGGCGCGGCGACCCCGAATGCCGTCGAGGCGCTCGCCCGGCTCGTCACGACGATGCACGACGACGCAGGCCGTGTGACCGTCGCGGGGTTTTACGAGCCGGTACGCGATCTGACGACGGAAGAACGGACGCAGATCGCCGCCGTGCCATTCGATGAGGAGGGATACCGACGCGAACTCGATCTCCCCGCCCTGTGGGGTGAACCGGGCTACACGGTGAACGAGCGGCGCGGCGCGCGCCCGACACTCGACCTGAATGGCATCTGGGGCGGCTTCACGGGCGAGGGATTGAAGACCGTCACGCCCAGCGAGGCGCACGCGAAGATCACCTGCCGCCTCGTGCCGAATCAGGAACCGGGCGCGGTGCTCGACGCCATCGCGGCGCATATCGCCGCACACTGCCCGCCCGGCGCGACCGCGACCTTGCGCCGTTTCCCCGGCGCGGCCCGCCCCTTCAGCATCGCCATGGATCATCCGGCATTGCAGGCAGCACGGGGTGTTCTCGCAGACTTATACGGCAAGGAACCCCTTGTCGTCCGGCTCGGCGGCACGCTCCCCATCGCGGAGACGCTGCAAACGACCCTCAGCGCGGACATGGTCTTCTTTTCCTGGGGGATGCCGGGCGATCAAGTCCACGCGCCGAACGAGTCCTACCTGCTCGACGCCTTCATGATGTCCCGCCGCGCCTACTGCGCCCTCTTCCCCGCCCTCGCCCGCGCATATACGGAAACCGATTGAACCGCAGAGACGAAGAGAAACGCAGAGAGGGAGTAAAAGAGGAACAATAGGCACGTTCCGATTGCTCCACAACCTTCCAAATCCTTTCTTCTCTTCCCTCTCTGCGTCCTCTGCGTCTCTGCGGTTCAATCGGTTTCCATCTTGGAGGATACGATGACTGAGCGGCGAGTGGCGGTGCTGGGGGGCGGGAATACGGGGTTTGCACTGGCGGCGAATTTACAGTTGCGCGGCTTTGAGGTGACGCTCTGGGAGATTCCCGCGCCCGACTATGTCGGCACGCTCGCGCCGCTGAAAGACGGTACGATCCGGCTCACCGGTGTCGCTGAGCAAGGGATGGCCCGCCTCCATCACGTCACGACGGATATTGCCGAAACGATGGCCGCGAACGACCTACTGCTCGTTCCCGTGCCCTCCTATGCGCACCGGGCGTTCGCGGCGGCGTGCGTCCCGCACCTGCGACCGGGGCACGTCGTCGTACTGACACCGGGGAATATGGGCGCGCTCGCCTTCGCGGAAGCGGCACGGGCAGCGGGGAAACAGGACGGCGTTGTTGTTGCGGAGGCGGACACCGCACCGTATGTCTGCCGAAAGCTCGCGCCCGACCACGCGCATATCTGGGGCGTCGTCTCCGGTCTCGGTGTCGCCGCGTTCCCCGCGCGTGAAAACGACCGCCTGCTGGCACTGCTCGGTGATGTCTTCCCCGGCGTCCGCGCCTATCCCCATATCGTCGCCTGCGGCCTGTCGGCAGGCAACCCAATCCTGCATCCCGCCGGAGTGCTGTTGAACGCGGGGCGCGTGGAGTACGCGCGGGGCGAGTTCTACTTCTACGAGGAGGGCGTAACGCCGGGTGTCGTGCGGGCAATCAAAGCGGTGGACGCCGAACGGCTGGCAATCGGCACACGACTTGGCCTGACGCTCGATCCGGTCGAAGAGGCGTACTGGCGAGCGGGGTTCGGCCCGCGCGGCGATCTTTGGGCGACGATCAACGGCAGCCGAATGCTCACGCAACTACGCGCCCCCGGTTCGCTCGATACCCGCTGGCTGCTCGAAGACATCCCGTACGGCATCGCGACGTGGGCCGCGCTCGGCGCGCAACTTGGCGTCCCGACGCCCGTGATGTCGGCCCTCACCGACCTCGGTACGGCGGTCACGGGCCAGGACCTCCGCGCCGCCACCCGCACCCCCGCCGATCTCGGCATTGCGCACCTCGACGCCGACGCCTTCGCACTGTATCTTCAAACGGGCGAACGCCACTGAGCCGCTTCGGATGGGGTTTTCGTGCAGGTGCATGACGTTTCTGACAGGGAGTTGTGCAGGGCGGCACTTCTCGGGGCATCATTCGTGCGCTATGCTGCCCGAAGCCGTTGGATCAGTGATGGGAGTGGGGGTCAACAATGCGCATCCGTGTCGGATGTGAGTTTCTCTACGAGGCGACCTGGCCGGCGCCGACGGTGCTGCTCGTGAAGGCACGGGATGACGACCCGCACCGTATCCTGCACGAAACGTGGCGGCCGCAACCGGATCTGCCCACACACGACTACTACGATTTCTACGGCAACCGCAGCCAGCGGCTGACGCTGCCTGTCGGTCCCTCCGCGCTGATCTATGATGCGGTCGTGGAGATCTCCGGTGACCCGGACGAGGTATACACATCCGCCATCCAACATCCGGTCGAGGAATTGCCGGACGACGTCGTCATCTTTACCTTGCCGAGCCGGTATTGCTTGTCGGATGCGCTCTCGAATACGGCGTGGGAATTGTTCGGCGGCTCGCCGATGGGCTGGGCACGCGTGCAGGCGGTCTGCGACTGGATTCACGACAATATCATCTACGGCCTGAAGAGCACGGGATTGACGACTGCCGTGGATGTCTACGAGGCGCGGGGTGGCATTTGCCGGGACTTCGCGCATCTCGGCGTCACCTTCTGCCGCGCGCTCAACATCCCGGCGCGGTACGTCTTCGGCTATATGCCGGACATCGGCATTCCACCGCCCTACCCCGCGATGGACTTCCATGCCTGGTTCGAGGTCTATCTCGGTGGTCGCTGGTGGACCTTCGACGCGCGCTTCAACACTCCCCGCATCGGCCGCATCCCAATCGGGCGCGGGCGGGATGCGGTGGATGTCGCAATGGTCACAACGTACGGCGCGGCGAATTTTCTCCAGATGACTGTCTGGTCAGATGTCGTCACGGACGCAACGGAATATGGGCCAATCGAAGCCGCGACGACCGCAGGCGAAACGGATGGGGGAACGATTGCCGCACGACACGATTGAAACGCAGATCGGGTCGCTCGATATCATTGACCATCGCGGCGTCGAGTGGGCGAAGGTCCGCAGAACCGCGTACCTCATCCATCAGCAGTTACAGTACGCCTATCCGGGCGAGATTCACGACCTCCGCCAGCGGCTGATGATCGTCCCGCCGGAGCGGTACGGTGGGCAGCGACTCGTCACGTACAAACTGGAAGTCTCCGCGCCCTCGTACGCGGTCGAGGCAGCCGAGGACGAATTCGGCAACCGCATCCTTAATCTCTTCGTCGCGCATGTCGAGCGGGAGATTGGCTTCACTGCGTGGATCGTCGTCGAGCGCGACGCGACCGCCGATCCGGTCATCCTCCCTGCTACGGACGCGCGCACCGCGCTCCTGTGGGAACCGACAGCGCTCACGATGCCGGATGATGCCCTACGCGCCGCCGCCGCTCTGTTGCGGGATGCGGGCGGCGACGATGCGGCATTGGCGGCGCGCATCAACCTCTGGGTACATGGCGCGATGTCCTACGCGCACGGCGTGACGGGCGTGCGTACTCCGGCAGCCCAGGCGCTGGCGGCGGGTCGGGGTGTCTGCCAGGATTACGCCCACATCATGCTTGTCCTTTGTCGCCTTTGCGGGGTGCCTGCGCGGTACGTCTCCGGCCATCTGCTCGGCGAAGGCGGCACGCATGCCTGGGTCGAGGCCCTGCTCCCCGATCCAACCGATGCGGAGCGGCTCGTCGCGCACCCCTTCGACCCGACGAACGGCAATATACCCGGTCTGAAATACATCACTGTCGCTGTCGGCCGCGACTACGGCGCGGTCGCCCCCACCTCCGGCACCTTCCGCGCTCCTTTCGCCGGTCATCTCTCTGCCCATAAACGTGCGGACGTCACATCGCTGGAATACTTCGGAGAAAGCGATTGAACCACGAAGACACGAAGAGCACGAACTTTGTGTCCTCTGTGTCTCTGTGGTTTACGCATTTCCCGATGGGATGAGGCCGAGGAGTTGGCGGAGAGCGAGTTCGTCAATGATGGTCCAGTGTTCGACGATTTTGCCGTCCGCAAGGCGGTCCATGTCCATGCCAATGATCGCAATCCGCTTGCCGGTCGGTTGTGCGCTGGGCCAACCACCCGTATCGGTGCCGTGCCAGGTGTAGCGGGTGACGACTTTGTCCC
>JBBSFO010000222.1:0-7824 GCA_038238655.1 Thermomicrobiales bacterium
CAACTGGTAGAGCGGATGGTGGCGAGTGAGCTCGTCCGTCCGGTAGGTGGCGAGAACCAGCAGACGGGTTGGGGACAGGGAGCGGGCAAGGAAGCGCAGGAGTTCCAGACTGCCCACATCGGCCCAGTGCATATCATCGAGAATAACGACGAGGGGATGCTGGGCAGAGAGTGCGGTAAGGAAATCGAGTACCTGCTGGAAGAGCGTCGTCTGGCTCGTCACGTCCCCGACCGTGCCACGCCGCGCGAAGGCGGTGGGTAGCGGTGGACTGTCAGCGTCGGGCTGGTAGCGCCCGAAGAGTTCGACCCACGGCCCGTACGGTGGTGTCTCCGTCAAGTCGTAGCACCGCCCGACGAGAACGAGCACGCCCTGCTCGATTGCCTCACGGCAGGGCACTTCCCCAAGGGCGGTCTTGCCAATGCCCGCCTCCCCGCCGATGAGCACGAGGCTTCCATGCCCAGCGATTGCGCCATCAAGATGCTCGCGCAGGACACCGAGTTCGCGGTCGCGCCCAACCAAGGTGAGCGGCGTATTCGGCGATGCGGGGGAGTTCATGGTCTACCTCGTGTCGTGCTCGCCGCTCGCAGAATGCACGCTGCTCAGCGTGCCGCCATCGCGAAATACGTCTCGGCGGGCGTCCGATAGCCGAGTGCTTGGTGCGGTCGGACCTCATTATAGAACAGAAAGTATGCGCTCAGCCCTTGGCGAGCCTCGCGGGGACTCGCGTAGTCGCGCAGATACACCTCCTCGTACTTCACCGTGCGCCAGAGCCGCTCGACGAAGATGTTATCCAGTGCTCGCCCTTTCCCGTCCATGCTGACCTGCACGCCCGCCTCCGTCAGCAGGTGGAGGTATTGGGGGCTGGTGAAGTGGTTGCCTCGGACGCTGTTCCAGATCACCGGCGTGGCCTGCGCCAACGCCCGCTCAACCGCCACAAGGACGAAGGGCAAGGCGAGGGTCTGGTCCAGTTCCCAGCTGATCACGTAGCGCGAGTACCAGTCGAGGACCGCCACGAGATAAAGCCAGCCGGCGTGCAAACGGATGTAGGTGATGTCAATCCCCCACACATGGTTCGGGTACGCGCTGATGAGATCGCGCAATAAATAGGGATAGACGCGGTGCTCGCTGTCGCGCCGACTCAGATTTGGTCCCGGAGCCACCCCGGCGATCCCCATCTCCCGCATGTGCCGCTGCACCGCCTTGCGATTGACCAATAATCCGTCGCGTCCGAGGTGGGCGGCGATGCGGCGCGAGCCGTAGAAGGGGTACTGGGTGTAAAGCGCGTCGATCCGGTGCTTGAGGGCCACTTCTTCGAGCGCCGGAGCACGGGGATGATCGTACAGACTCGAACGGCTAAGGCTCAGGAGGTCGGCTTGGACGGTGAGTGGCAGTGCGCGCTGGTCGCGTTCGACCAGCGCAAGACGTGCATCCCTATCCAGGTGGCAGGCCAAGTTTTTTTTTGAGCCAGGCGACCTGGGTGGTGAGTCGGCCGATCTCGGCATACAGCGCGGTGAGTTGCGCCTCGTGGGCAGTCTTCAAGGTCTCGACCGCCGCGCGCTCCTCGAAGAGGCTCGGCAGACCGTGGAGGGCGGTCGCTTTCCACTTGCCGAGCTGGGCGACCGACTTCTCCTCCCTGAGGAGTTCTTGGACGACTTGCGCCTTGAAGGTGGGAGAAAACTGTTTGCGCATACCTGCGATCCATCACGAAGAGCGACACCTCCGCACTGTCCAAATTCTGGGGTCCACTATAGCACCTCCATTGTGACCACTTCGTGACCACAATAGATCACGCCGCGCGGGGGCAGACAAGCGGACTTATCGCTTCAGCATATCGAGATAGACGATGAAGTCCATCAAGCCGGGGGAATGGCCCTGCTCGGTGAGGATGACCGCGACCTCGCTGCGGTGCTGCGTGCCGTGATTCACCTGATGGAGCATCTGCTGCCAGAGCGGGTAGGCCATCGGCTCGTTGCGGCTGTTGACATAGCGGCAGATCGCTTCGAGTTGTGCATCGTCCACACCGGCAACGAAGGCATGCGTTTCACGATCAATCGCGGCCCAGCGCGCCTGCACCGCCGCGACATCGGGATAATCGGCGGGGTCGAAGTGCGGCGGGTTCGGCTCCCCGCGCCAGCGCACGAGCCAGTTCCACTGCGCCCACATTGTATGCACGAGCGTGTCCCGGATCGAAGAAAAGCTGGCGCTCGCCTCGGCCACGAATTGTTCATTGCTCAACCCGGCACAAGTCGTCAGGATGCGCATATTCGCCCAGGTGTGATAGCCGTAGAAGCTGCGGATCAGATCGGTTTTCATCGCGTTCCTCCCGGAATGCGCGGTCGTCTATCTCAGCCTTGCATTCCCCTATCCATACACGGTTTACTCTGTCCGTGCCGTGCGCGGCCAAACATACCCGGCAACAGCGAGCGCTATAGCCGCCAGCGCCGCGTACAGGAGCGAGTGCTTGAACCACGGGTGGTTTTCCACAATTGCTACCCAATAGATGAATTCCCCGAGGCAGACGACCGCAACGATCAGTGCCACCACGGCGATGATCCGGCGTTGCTGCGCGGTTAACTGTCCCATACCGGCGCTCCTTCCTTCTTGCGCGCATATTTCCATCGCCATCATAGCGCATCGCTCAGTCAGGCTTCTTTCTTGCCTCCCGACAAAAGCGACGAGATGATAAAGGCGACAGGCGCGTTGGTCAGGTAGGCAGTGGCAAGGGCATAATCTAGCATGTGTTCGAGCGTGTCGGGGCGGTCGAGGGTGTGGTGCTGGATGTCGAGCGCGTCGAGCATCCGAGCGGCGCCTCGGCCCATGCCGCGCTGCGCGGGGTTAAACTCATTGAGCGTGCCGCGCCCGGCGATCACCATAACGAGCGGCAACTGGTACGGCACGATCAGCGAGCCGAGCGCGTTCGGGCAGTTACCGAAGCCGCTCGTCTGCATCAGGAGCGCGCCGCGTGTCCCGCCGAGCAGTCCCCCGGCAATAATGCCAACGCCTTCCTCCTCACGCGTGCAGGAAACGGTCGTCACCGCTGCGTCCGCCTCGAAGCAGCGGATGATCGGCGCGACAATATTGTCCGGCACATGCGCCACGAGCGTGATCCCCGCCGCCCGCAATCGCTCATAAACCACTGTGCTCCACATCGCCGCCTCCCGGAAATACACGAACCCCGAAGACACAGAGAACACCAAGAGGGACAGAAAGAAGAAACGGATGCAACCACTCGCCCTGGATCATACTGTGTGACGGGAACGCTGGCGACCCCTGGGCGGCACAAAGAAGATACTGTGGCATCGAACTTGCTACACGACAAATAGCAGGACGAAACGTTCTGCAAGCAGCGAAATGGCCCGACGTAGATGTCGTGGCATTGATGTTGCAATACAATGTACATACCTTCTTCCCCTTCCCCTGGCCGGCGCGGTCCCCACCCGCCCGGCCCCCTTCCTTTAAGTAGCGAGCAACGAGAACATTCCCCCTCGTTACTCGTTCCTGCCAACAGGTGGTACGATAGAATCCGCTTCGATCGGCTAAAACCGTATGGCAGGAAGGGGAATCGTGCGATGCTCCAGTTCGAGACGACCAACCGCGTTTTGCAGGAAGATCGGCTGTTCGAGCCGTCCGACGCGATGCGCGAGCAGGCGAATATCACCGCGTATATGCGCGCCAAAGGATTCGACACCTACGAAGACCTTCATACATGGACCATCGAGCACCCGGAGGAGTTCTGGGCGGAGATGGCTGCGGACCTGCACTGGTTCACGCCGTGGGAGAAGGTGCGCGACTGGCAGTTCCCGTACGTCAAATGGTTCACGGGCGCCAAGACGAACATTGTCTACAACTGCCTCGACCGGCATCGCGGCACACACGTCTGGAATCAGGTCGCCATCTACTGGGAGGGCGAGGGCGGCGATACCCGCTCGCTCTCCTACGCCGATCTCTGGCGGGAAACGACGAAATTCTCCGATGTGCTAACCAAACTCGGCATCACGGAAGGGGACAAGACGTGTGTGTACATGCCGAAGATCCCCGAGCAGTTCGTCGCGATGCTCGGCACGACGCGGATTGGCGCGGCACACTCCGTCGTCTTCTCCGGCTTTTCGTCGCAGGCGCTCCGGGATCGCATCCAGGAGGGCGAGGCGAAAGTCGTCATCTGTGCGGATGGCTACCAGTATCGCGGCAAACTCGTTGATCTAAAGGCGATTGTAGATGCCGCCGTGCGCGAGTGCCCGACCGTCGAGCATGTCATCGTCGTCAAGCGGGCGGGCAATCACGTTAATTGGGTGAAGGGACGCGACCTCTGGTACGACGACCTGATGAGCATCGCCAAGCCCGGCATGCCCGCTGCAGAATTGGACAGCGAAACCCCGCTCTACTACCTCTACACCTCCGGCTCAACCGGCAAGCCAAAGGGGATCGTTCACACCCACGGCGGCTACATGGTGGGCACATACACAACGACGAAGTTCATCTTCGACATCAAGCCGGACGACATCTTCTGGGACACCGCCGATCCCGGCTGGGTGACGGGCCACTCGTATATTGTCTATGGGCCGCTACTCGCCGGGTGTACGCAAATCTTCTACGAGGGCGCGGTGGACTTCCCGAATCCCGGCCGTGTCTGGAAAACGATCGAGAAATACGGCGTGACCATCCTCTATACCGCACCGACCGCCATCCGCGCCCTGATGCGGCAGGGCGACCAGTGGCCCGGCAGCGCCGATTTGTCGTCGCTTCGCCTGCTCGGCTCCGTCGGCGAGCCGATCAACCCTGAGGCGTGGATGTGGTACCGCAAAGTGACGGGCGGCAACCTGCCGATCATGGATACGTGGTGGCAGACGGAAACGGGCGCGATCATGATCTCGCCGACGCCGATTATGCCGCTCAAGCCCGGTAGCGCGACCAAGCCCTTTCTCGGCATCGAGGCGGCTGTCGTGGACAAGGCGGGCAATCCCGTCCCGGAGGGAAACGGCGGCTACCTGATTATCCGGCAGCCATGGCCGAGCATGATGCGCACGATCTACCGCGACCCCGAGCGGTACGAGACATACTGGCGGACGATCGAAGGCGTCTACTTCGCCGGGGACTCCGCCTTCCGGGACGCAGACGGCTACTTCTGGATTCAAGGGCGCGTGGACGACGTGATCAAAAAGGCGGGCCACCGCCTCGGATCGTCCGAGATCGAGAGCGCACTCGTCTCGCATCCCGCCGTCGCAGAGGCGGCCGTGATCGGCAAGCCGGACGATGTCAAGGGCGAGAGTATCAAGGCGTTCGTCATCCTGAAGACTGGTTACAACGGTTCCGATGCCCTGAAAACGCAACTGATTCAGCATGTCCGCGAAACGGTTGGCCCGATCGCGCAGCCGGACGAACTGGATTTCGTGCCGAGCCTGCCAAAGACCCGCAGCGGCAAGATCATGCGCCGCTACATCAAGGCGCAGGAACTCGGTCAGCCAACCGGCGACCTCTCGACGCTCGAAGAGTAGACAGTAGTCAGAGAAACTGATCCCCGTTCTGGCTACTGTCTACTGTCTACTGTCTACTGATTCCGTTGACAAATGCCGGGCTGGGGACTACCATTCCGAGTAGCACGGTGAATCGGAAGTCCCGGCGTGAAACAGGAGTATTCGCATGAGTGTTATCACTGAAGAGCAGACCGCAGTCGTTCTCACCGACGAAGCCGCCGCGCAGGTGCGCACGCTGGTCGAGAAGCAGGGCCGCACGGACCTTGCGCTCCGCCTGTTCGTGACGCAGGGTGGCTGCTCCGGTTTTTCCTACGGCATGGCGCTCGATCCGAACACCCGGTCGGACGACGCAGTCTTCGAGAAAGACGGCGTGCGTTTGATCGTGGATGCATTCAGCCAGAAATACCTCAGCGGCGTGGAAGTCGGCTTCTCCTCGAACCTGATGGGTGGCGGCTTCACGATCAAAAACCCGAATGCCGCCTCCTCCTGCGGCTGTGGCCACTCCTTTCGTACCAAGGAAGAAGATGGACAGCCGAAGCGCTGCGGCCACTGAACCAGTGAGCATAGAAAAAAGGCCGGGCAGTACGCCCGGCCTTTTTTGTGTCTCGCATCCTTTTTCACGATAGCGATGTCACGCCATCATTACCGGAAAAGGGTATCAGGTTTGGAGGGCCCAGACGCGGACGTGGTTGCCATTGTTAAGACCGAGGGCAGTGAAGAGGTTGTAACTGATCTCGATGGCGAAGCGATTGCGCCAGTAGTTCTGATCCCATGGGGCGACGGCGTCTGCGACGGTGCAGCGAATCGTCTTGCCCGTGTCCGTGTTCTGCAATGTCAGGATATTGCCGAAGACGAAATCGGGATGGACGCAATAATACCCCTCCGGTGAGTACGGAAAGGTATCGGGATTCCCCTGACCACCGCGCATGTGCGTGCGGATAATCGCATCCCAACCGCCATTATCGTAACTCGGGGAGTAAAAGGCTGCGCCCCCCTCGCCAACACGGGTCAGGCCGGCCGTTGGGCTGGCAGGCGGGGCGGGTGGCGTCGGTGGCGGTGCAACAGCGCGCACCTGCACAGGGGCAACGGGCACAACGACCGTCGGGGTCACGGTAGGCGGTGGCGCTTTCGGAGGCTGCGTGGGTGCAAGGGGCGTCGCACTCGGCGATGCGCCTTCGTCATCCGCCCGCACGATGCCGAGCGGCACGACCGCAATCAGAAACAGGAGAAACAGTGGGGTGACGAGGCGGCGGGCCGGGGAGCGACGTTGCTCGGTGGCGCCCATTGCCGCACTCGAAGATTGTGACAACCGCAAAACGGACAAACCCTCCTACGAGACCGGGGCAGCGCCACAACAGCGTGGTCTGCCAACAACTGCACGGACAGTCAACATAACGTCCGTGCCAGCGGCGCATGGTACGCAACACGGAGAACCTTGTCAAATTGTATGCGGAGTAGCGATTTTCGCTGTGAATAATGTAGTCGGATTCACGCCGAATACTCGTTTACACGTCTATAAGTGAACGAAATGAATGTACGAACATCTCCATGTGCAACGTCCGCCGATTGGCAAGGATAGCAATCTCCTATACGATGCTGCGCGGCGTGCGACCGCCGATAAATTTGTTCTACACCGCGACGCGTAGTGGATAGGAAAGACGGAAGCAATGGAGGCAACGCGACGGCTGGGCGCGAGCGGCATCATCGTGTCGGCGCTCGGCGTCGGGACGTGGTCGTGGGGAGACGCACCGTTCTGGGGCTACGGCGCGGCGCCGGATCGCACCGAGATCGCGGCGGCCTTCCGCGCCAGCCTCAATGCGGGTGTGACTTTCTTCGACACCGCCGAACTGTATGGCGGGGGCGGCGCGGAGCGGCTGCTCGGCGCGCTCGCGCGGGACGCCCACCACTCCGTCGTCATCGCGAGCAAGTTCACACCCTACCCACACCGACTCACGGCGCGCACGCTTCCAATGGCGCTGGATCGCACACGTGAGCGACTCGGCATTCCCACGCTCGATCTCTACCTGATCCATTGGCCCTATACCACGCTGCGGATCGAAGTGATGATGGATGCGATGGCGGAGGCAGTCCGCACCGGGAAGGTGCGCGCGGTCGGCGTCTGCAACTTCAACGCGCCGCAGATGCGCCGCGCCCATGACCGTCTCGCGCGGCACGGCATCCCGCTCGCCGCCAATGAAGTGCGCTACAACGTCCTCGCGCGGCAGCCCGAGACAAACGGCGTCCTCGCCGCCTGCCGGGAACTCGATGTTGCCTTGATAGCGCACAGCCCGCTGGTCCACGGCCTACTTGCGGACGCCGCCGTGGACGGCACCCCGGCACCGGTCACGGGGCC
>JBBSFO010000223.1:0-7820 GCA_038238655.1 Thermomicrobiales bacterium
GCGCAAGGAACTCAACCAGGAGAAGCGCAACGCGCTGCTCATCCAGTGCAACGACTACATTGTCACCCACGGCGTCAACATCCCGATTGTGGACCGCGCCGCCGTCAGCGGCCGCCGCGCCGACCTCCTGGGTACCAATCCCTCGCCGTGGGATGCGACGACCTGGAACATCGCCTTCTGGCAGATCAAGAAGTAGCAATGAGCAATGAGTAGGAAACGATCCCTCCCATTGCTCGGCGCTCATTGCCATTCGGCGCGACTTTCCTACAGGGCGTCTGAAAATTCCTCGTTTCTGAGTCGCTCTCAAATACGTCTTGGAATCCTCATTCTATCTCCAGCGTGTTGGGGTGAAATTCGGGTAAAAGGGGGCGTTTGCTTGCAGCACTCCGGCGGCTCCCCCAATTCCAGCGATCTTCGGAAGATCGAGAGCATCAATGATCGCACGGAACTGCTTAGCGGCATCCCCATGGTAGGGCGACGATTCATTTCCAGAATCGGCCAAGATGCGCGCTATGTCATGTAACGCCGTGTCATTGTGAAAGGCGCGGCAGAGAATGACGGCATGTTCGGCGACTGAACGCGAGAGCAGTTCATGGTCCGGCAGAGGCTGCCTACCAGAATACTCGCCATAACCGAATGGGTCGGGATCGGAGACATACTCGTCTACGAGGCGACCGGTTTCGTAGAGTTCGTAGTAAAAATAATCGCCGTCATACACCTCCATAGCGAACACGAGACAGGTGAACTGAGCCGAGAGGTCTCGCGCCAGCGGCTCCCACGCAGTCTCGCCACGCGGGTACAACTACAGGTGGTTCCGCATTTCAAACCGACGCGGGACCACATCGTGTCCGCGAAACTCGTCGTCGCAGACCACGGTAATACCGTCTTGGGTATGAGAGACCCACGCAATGCGCCCTCGTTCCCGCAAGTAAGGTAAAAGCGCTTCCGCATCTGTCCCCTTGATAATGACGCTGGCGCAGAATATTGCCACTGTGTCCTCTATTCCTGTCTACAGTAACATCTACTTTACCGCGCACAGCGAGCGACCATATTCCTAGAATGAGAGCAATTCACTGATAATGTCGGCTACAGATCAGCAGTCGCTTCTTGCCGTCCGGTAAGCGCTCGAAGGTGACGCGTAACTCGTCGGAGGCCGACGCCGACCATACGCCGGCCTGATCGCCCTGGAGTTGATGGATGCGGAGCGAAGGGTGCCGTTCATTACTGTCGAGCATCTGGAGCGCGCGGCGAAACCGTTGCCGCTCCGCGTAGGAGAACTCCCGCGCACCATACGATTCGATGAATTCGCTCGTGATAATCAGCGTGGCGTAATCAGCCATGAAGCCGTTGCGCGATCAATCTGCGTGCCGCTGCTTCGGGGTCATCGGAGGCGGCGATTGCCTGCAAGTCCTCATCTGTCACACCGGGAACGTCGCGGCTTTGCCGCGCGCGCTCGATGCGCACACGCATCTCCGGGGTGTATCTCCACGCGTCGCTCTCATATTCGTGCCTAGCCTTCTCACGGATCGCCATCTCGATCACAGCGCTTTTGCTCACGCCGAGTGACGTAGCGAGATCAGTCAGCAGGTGGTGGGCGTCATCCGTCAAGCGGACACTCAAGGGGGCGCGATGTGCTGTCGTTTCATGCATCCATTCCTCACATTCTCCGGGTGCTTGTATGACATTGTACGTAGTATCACACCGGAGTGCAACCTCCAACCCGATTGTTCTGCATGTGTGATTCGGGTAGGCTTGCACGGCGGTCGAGCGTGATATGGAGCGGAGAAACGTTCCGTGCCGGGATGGATCGCTGTTCTGATCTCGATTTCGATTTCGGTTATCGGCCATGAAGCACGGAAGAGGGGAGGCGAAGCAGATGACACGGCAGGCGCTTGTTGAGGCGGCGCGGGGGGATCGTCCGCTCGATCTCGTCATTCGTGGCGGGCAGATGGTCAACGTCTACACAGGCGAAATCGCGCGGGCGGATATCGGCATTTTCGGGGATCGCATCGCGGTCGTGGATTTCGGTGGCGCGTTCGGGCTGACGGCGCGGGAGGAACTGGACGCGCGCGGCCTGATCGCCGTGCCCGGTTTCGTGGACACGCATGTCCATATCGAATCCACGATGGTTACGCCGCCGAACTTCGCGCGCGCTGTCCTCCCCTTCGGCACGACGACCGTCGTCATTGACCCGCACGAGATCGGCAACGTCACGGGTCGCGCGGGCGTCGAATACATGCTCCGGGCGAGTGAGGGATTGCCGCTGCGCGTGTTCGTCACCGTGCCCTCCTCGGTGCCGGCGGTGCCGAGCATCGAGACGGCGGGCGCGACGTTCGATGCAGGCGATGTCGCCGAAATGCTCACCTGGCCGCGCGTCGTCGGTGTGGCGGAACTGATGGATTACCCCGGCATCGTCCGGCAGGAGGCGCGCGCCGCCGCGATTGCCGAGGCGGGACTGGCGGCGGGCAAGAATCTCGAAGGGCACGCGCCGCTGCTCACCGGGCGGGAACTGGCGGCCTATCTCGCCGCCGGGGTGGATTCCGAGCACGAATCGCGCACGGCAGCGGAGATGGTCGAGAAATTGCGCCTCGGCATGTGGGTTTACGGGCGCGAGAACACCTTCCGTCGCACCGCCGCATACCTCGCCGATGCCTTGAAGGAGATTCCCCAACCGTGGAATGTCGCGATCTGCACTGACGACATTGACCCCGCCGATTTACTGCTCCATGGGCACATGGATCGCGGCATGCGCGTCCTGCTCGACGCGGGCGTGGACCCTGCGCTCGTCGTGCGCTTCGCGACACTGAATGGCGCGGTACGCTACGGCCTCAACGACCTCGGGGCAATTGCGCCGGGCAAACTGGCGGATATCGTGCTGGTGGAATCATTCGCCGAGTTTCGGGCGACGATCGTCCTCGCGGGCGGTCGGGTCGTCGCGCGGGATGGCCGGATGGTCGACGAGTTTGCCGATCCGGCCCCGCCGCCGCTCGACAACACCGTCTGTATCGGCCCCGTCTCCGCCGATACTTTCCGGCTGCGCGTTCCCGGCGCGAATGGTGACGTGGCGCTGAAGTGCATAGATATTGACCCCGTACGCACGACGCGGCTCGGCGAGATCACGCTTCGTTTTGATGAGGGTGCGTGCGTGTATCCGTTGCCCGACGATGTGACGCTCCTCAGCGTCGTGCCGCGTCACGGTCAGTCGCACCCGCCGACGCTCGCCCTGTTGCGCGGCCTGCCGCTCCGCGCGGGCGCATTGGCAACAACCATCGCGCACGACAGTCATAACGTGATTGTCGCGGGGCGCACCCCGGCGGAGATGGCCAACGCCGTGCGGGAAGTGGCGCGACTCGGCGGCGGTGTCGCGCTGGTTGTTGGCGGGGCAACGGTCGCGACGGTGCGGCTGCCGGTCGCGGGCCTGATGTCGGATTTGCCGGTCGCGGAGATCGCGGCGGTGGTGCGCGCGTTCAACGAGCAGGCGCGGGCGCTCGGCCTCGGCGGATCGTCGCCGGTCCTTGCCATCTCCAGCCTCGCGCTGCCCGTCTCCCCCTTCGTTCGTATCACCGATCGTGGTGTCGTAGACACGCTGACGCAGCACTTCATCGCAATGGGTGTCGAATAAATCAGTCTGTCCTTTCGACGCGGAATCTCGCATCGCCTGGAACGTTAGGACGACGACCAATTACCCCTGGGTGCGCTCTTCTCTCGATGCGATGATGACCCTCTTTGCGGTGATATAGTAGTCCCACGTCGTAGTGCGTTTGCCAGAGGAGTTACGCAGTTCACGAGAGAAAATCCGGTGGTGGCGGGCTTTAGACCGCTACCACCAGAGAAATTGCCCCAACTGCGTGAGTCCACGCCATTCTCCGCAAGATGTGGAGTGCACCGTGTCGGACCTCGCTGAGTTGCATCCTCGATTCACCCTCGTTGGCCGCGATCGCGACGTGGCGATCCTCCACAACGCGCTCGCGGCGACGCGCGCAGGCCGGGGGGATGTCGTGCTCATTGGTGGCGAACCCGGCGTTGGCAAGACCGCCCTCGCCGAGGTCATTGCGCGCGATGCACAGCGTGCGGGGTTGCTCACTCTGAGAGGTGCATGTTCCACGGGCGATGCGACATCGGCCCTGCGTCTCTGGATTGATCTCTTTGTGCGCTATCCTCTGTCGCCGGATGCGCTCGCCCTCCCGCCCGCGTTCGCGGTGCGCGGGACGATCGGCCCCGTCGCGAGCCAGATGGAGCTTTTCGCGCATATGCACCACTTCCTCGTCGCACTGACCGCGCGCCAGCCCGTTTTTCTCCTGCTCGAAGATATTCACTGGGCAGATGCCGATAGCCTAAAACTCTTGCGCTTCCTCGCGCGGCTGGCGTTTGCCTTGCCGCTGCTGATTGTCGTCACCTATCGCGACAACGAACTCACGGATCGGCATCCGCTCGCTGAATTCTTGTTGAACCTCGTGCGCGAAGCGGATCCGACGCGTCTCACCCTGCGGTCGCTCGATCCTGGCGATGTCGGTGCGCTCGTGGCAGTCCACTACGATCTGGCAGCGGCGGATGCGGGTCGCCTGATCGCGTACCTTAACCGACAGACGGGGGGCAATCCCTTCTACCTTATCGAACTGCTCCGCTCGCTCGTGGACATGGGTGTGCTGCGGAAAGGCGACAACGGCGATACCCTCGGCGATCTGACACGATTCGATATTCCGCGCCCACTTCAGCAGTTGATCGGCGGGCGTATCGGACGGTTGGGCACGGAGACGCAGCGACTTCTCAGTTGGCTGGCGATCATCGGGCAAGAGGCGCCGCTTGCTCTGTGGGCGACGGTTGCGCAGGTGACGGAATCCACGCTGATTGAGATTGTAGAAATGGCGGAGCGGGAGCGATTGCTGGATGCGACGCGGGATGGCGCGCGGGTCGTCTTTGTGCATGACCTGATTCGGGAGGCGCTGTACGAAGCGATCTCCGCATCGCGCCGTCGGCAGATGCACGGAGCAGTCGGGGCGGTGCTCGCAGCCGAGCGCGACCCCGATCCCGAGGCGACTGCGTACCACTTCCAGCGGGCGGGCGACGCGCGGGCGGTACGATGGCTGGTAGCGGCGGGGTGGAAGGCGCGCCGCGCATTCGCGTGGACAACTGCGGCACAGCATTTCGAGGCGGCGCTGCCCTTCCTCGAACGGGAAACGGGGCAAGAGCAGCAGCGAGAGTGCGCATGGTTGTATTACATCGCCGCGTATATCTCCATTTATCAGGATCGAGGAAAATCGCTCGCATATAACGAGAAAGCGGTTGCGCTCGCCGTGCGGACGGGCGAGCGCGTCCTGCTCCCGTATGCGCGCTTCAACGCGGGCTACTGCCACTTCTGGCTCGGCGCGATGTTCGCCGGGCTACGCGGTATGGACGCGGCAGTCCGCGAGATCGAGGCATTCGATGCAGCAGACCGACAACAGGCCGATGAGAAGTTCCGTACCGACGCGTTGCCGAAAACCCAGGACCCGCTCAGCACCTTCGTGCTGCACCTCGCGCATGTCGGGCGATATCGGGAGGCGCGGGCACGCGGCGAAGCGAATGTGCGCCGGTACGAGACTGCGAGATGGGAACGCCAGGACGAGGATGCTGTGCGCGCTGCGGACACTTTCTCTGGCCTCGCGCAGGTGTACGCTGCACTGGGGCGACCCGACGAAGCGCGGGCGGCGTATGCCCGCGCGAAGGATGGCTACAGTGCCGCGAACCAGCGCACGCATGTCGGCCTCCTCTCCCATCGCGAGCTCGTCTATGTGATCCTCCCGTATCTGACGGATGATCTCGATGCGCGGCGGCAAGTGGCGGTAGAGGCAAATGATACGTACGCGCGGGATATGGGTGAGGTGCCAATCGCGGCGGGATGGGCATACGCGCAGCTCGATTACCTGGAAGGCAACTGGAACAACATCCTCCCGCATATCCGTGCGTTCTTCGATGCGCCTGCTGTGCATGTCGGTCCACGACTGATGACCGTAGACATCTTCAATGTCTGCCGCTACCGGAGCGACGCGGGGACGGCATGGCGAGCCATCGAGCGGGTACTCGGCGATGGGCAACGCAGGGAGTTCGGCGATTGTTTGTTTAGCGAGGCGGTGTCGGCCTTCCGGCTTGCTGCGGCGCTTTCGCTCGATGGGAGCACTCTCGCCGATGGTCGGAGATGGATCGAGTTGCATACTGCGTGGTTGGAGAAAAGCGGCGCGATTCATGGTCGGTCCGAAGAGGAGGCGCTCTGGGCGCGGTATTACCGCCTGGCGGGCGATTCCGGTGAAGCATACGCGCACGCCCGGCGCGCCCTTGTGCACGCGCGGAAACCGCGCCAACCCCTCGCGCTGCTCGCCGCGCACCGGCTGCTCGGCGAACTCGCCACCGAGGCAAACCATTCCTATCGCGCGGCGGCGCATCTCCGCGCGTCGTTCGCGTACGCCGCGCGATGCCGTGCGCCCTTCGAGCGGGCGTTGACCGAAGTCGCGCACGCGGAACTTTGTCTGCAACAAGGGGAGCCGGAAAAAGCGCGGCTCTTTCTCCACGCCGCCCGCAACACCGTCGTGCGTCTCGGCGCTGTGCGC
Source organism: Thermomicrobiales bacterium (assembly GCA_038238655.1). Taxonomy (GTDB): domain Bacteria; phylum Chloroflexota; class Chloroflexia; order Thermomicrobiales; family JALYUS01; genus JALYUS01. Next base: position 6,585 of record JBBSFO010000223.1, read on the forward strand.
CTCCTGCCGCGTATCGAAACGCTCCTGGCACAACAACCCGCGATGCGAGGAACGAAGGCCGCGTATCCGATGGGCCTTACCGCGCGCGAGGTCGAGGTCCTCCGGCTCATTGCGGTGGGATACAGCAGCAAACGGATCGCCGCTGCTCTTTGCATCAGCGACAAGACCGTCAACACGCACGTCAACCATATTTTCGGCAAGACCGGTGCAGAGAACCGTGTCCAGGCGGTCGAGTTCGCACGGAAGAACGGCATCGTGGGCGGGTCACCGGTAGCTGAGTAACGTCTCGCCCTGTTCGCGTCTACACAATTTTGTGTAGCACGCTATCGGCATATTGCCGATGAGAAATAAACAATTTCACGACGAACTCCCCGCCGCAGAGTGGTTCACTGACCGGGGCTATGACGCGAAACAGACCGTACGATCAGGCGAGCAACCGATCCAGTGGAGCAATGCGACTCTGCTGGGATCGAGCGGCATTCGGGAAAGGCGGTGACACCAATACAAGGGATCCACACGGGGAGGAGATCGGGGGATGAACCGACCGGCGGTCGGGGAAGGTGTGAATACGATGGTACATGAGCATGAATCATTTTCACAGGATCACGGAGCAGATACGGGTCTGCTTCTGGAGCGGCTTGCCCAACTGGAGCGCGAGGTCGGTTCCTTGCGTGCCCAGATTGCCCAGCCACCAGCGGCTACCCCCGATGGACGAGTGGGGCAGCGCACCGCGATCGGCACGGACGGAACGACCCCGTCGCGTCGTTCGCTCCTCAAAATGGCCGGGATCAGCGCGGCGGCGATGCTCGCAGCCGGGACATTGGCGACACAAAAAGAGACGGTCGAGGCCACCGATAATTTGCCCTTGCTGCTTGGTGCGGCGAACGACGCCAATAACACTGCGGCCACCACGACGAAACTCTCACCCGTCGGTGGTACGACCCCGGCGGTGCTGTTATCGGTTGCCAATGTCGGATCTGGAGCCGGCATCAGCGGTTCCTCCGTAGATGGCACCGGTGTGATCGCCACCAGCAGCACGGGGGTCGCCTTACAGATCACCGGGAGCGGCCGTTTTCGCCAACTACCCGCTGCGTTTTCGGGGAAACCAACCACAGGGATTTACAGCATCGGCGAGTATGTTATGGACTCCTTTGCCAACCTCTATATCTGCACCACGTCAGGCTCCGGCTCCAATCCCGGTAACTTCAAACGCGTCGTCAGTCTTCTCAGCAGCTA
>JBBSFO010000224.1:0-7813 GCA_038238655.1 Thermomicrobiales bacterium
AGTGCGGATGAGCTGGGCGTCTTCGCGGCGCTGCGCGATGGCCCGGTTAGCGCGTCCACCGTCCGGGCACGCCTCGGGCTCGACGCGGAGACCGCCGACGACTTCCTCGCGGCGCTGACCGCGCTCGGCCTGATCGAGGGAGGCACTGGGGGCTATCGGAACAGCGCCGCGAGTGCGCGCTTCCTCGATTCCACCGCGCCGGACTACCTCGGTGCGTGGCTGGCGATGGCGCGCGCGGCGCAGCGGGAGACGACGGCGATGACCGAGCAACTGCGCGGCGCGACACGAGCGGAGATACGCGATGCAGACTGTGGTGGCCGGATGCGGGCGGAGATCGTTGCGCTCCTCGCCGACGCCGAAACGAACGACTGATCACCGGCGGCTTCCGCCAAATCCTCTTCGCTGTGTTTGCGGCGTATGGGTTATACTCCGCGGCCGTCGTCGCACGCCTCCAGATCGGTGAACGGGGGGCGATTGTATTCGAGACTGAGAAATGGGATCAGACAATTACTCCACGTCGTCATCCGCTCCATTCAGCTCCGATACCAGCGTCAGAGCGACGGTCGGTGGCGACGGTGGTGGTACGATCAACTGGAGGATCAGCAGCGGCGGCGGCTGCACCCCGAAAGATGGCGGGGCCTTGGCCTGATCCCCGAATAGGGGCGGCGCAGCGAGGGGCATGTGTTCCGTAACATTTTCAGGGGAGTCCCAGAAACGAGGGTTTTTGTTACACCCGGTGAGAGACCCAATCTCCCGCCGGTTTTGCCTTATATCCGTGTCACGAAAGCCGTTTCACTATCAACGTCCCGCCCCTTGCCTTTCGCGCTGGTTTTTGAAACAATCAGGATATGACCACGACGATTGGCTATGCCCGCGTCTCCACCTTCGAGCAGATCCTCGATCTGCAGCAGGACGCCCTCACCGCGACGGGATGCAAGAAGATCTTCACCGACACCGCCAGCGGCGGTCGCAGTGACCGGCCGGGCTTGCAGCAGGCGCTCGATTATGTGCGCGAAGGCGACGTCCTCATTGTCTGGCGACTTGACCGACTGGGACGCTCCCTGAAGTACCTGATCGAGATCATGACCACGCTCAACGAGCGCGGAATCGGCTTCAAGAGCTTGACTGAGCAGATCGACACGACGACCAGCGGTGGCAAGCTGATCTTCCACGTCTTCGGGGCGCTGGCCGAGTTCGAGCGCGACGTGATCCGCGATCGGACGCAGGCGGGACTGATTGCGGCGCGGGCGCGCGGCCGGATGGGCGGCAGGCCGAAGAAGCTCGCCACCGGCGGCAAGGTGGCGATGGCGCAGGCCTTGTACGACGACAAGACGCACTCGGTCGCCGACATCTGCAAGACGCTCGGCATCTCGCGCACGACCCTCTACCGCTATATTCAGATCAAGCAGCCGGACACGCCGGCATCGTAGTTGGGGGAATGCTATGGCAATCGACGAGATCATCGCGACCTACTTCCGGGCCTGGAATGAGCCGGACGATGACGCACGCGTGCGCCTCCTCGAGGCCTGCTGGGCGGTGGACGGGAAGCTGACCGGCCCGCAGTACGAGCGCACGGGGCGCGCACAGGTGGCGGCGCAAATCGGGGAGTTCCTGCGGCAGTATCCGGGGAGCCGCATTGTCCCGACGAGCGGCTGTGATGCGCACCATGACGTTGTCCGATTCGGCTGGCGCTTCGAGCGGGGCGACGGGTCGGTGCTCGTGGAGGGGCAGGACACGGGCATCGTGGGGTCGGATGGACGGCTCGCCCGGGTACTGATGTTCTACGGGCCGCTGCCATCTGTCTCCGAGCCGGGTTAGGGCGGGGGCCGTGGATTACGGAAGCGGTGCAGGCAGGAGGCGACACCCATGCTCGGGCCACCGAAGACGCGGGACCTCGACCGTCCCGTCCTGATTGCCGTGGAATCCGCGGTGCCGAAGGATCACTTCTATCGGCACCTGCATCGGGTCCTCGACCTCTCCTTCGTGCGCGACCTGGTCGCCGATCGCTACGCCGATGGCGGTCGCCCCTCCATCGACCCCGAAGTCTTCTTCCGGCTGCATCTGATTATGTTCTTCGCGGGCATTCGCTCCGAGCGGCAACTGCTGGAGCACGTCGGCTACAACCTGGCGATGCGCTGGTACGCCGGGTACAACATGGATGAATCGCTGCCCGATCACTCATCTCTGAGCAAGATCCGTGCTCGTTTGGGAATGCCGGTTTTCCGCCGCTTCTTCGAGGCGGTCACCGAGCAGTGCGTCAAGGCGGGTCTCGTGCAGGGCAACGAACTGATCTTCGACGCGACCAAAGTGCGCGCCAACGCGTCGATGGATTCGCTCATCCCGCGTCTGCGCCTGCTGACCGAGGAGCACTTGGCGCAACTCGAACCGCCGGAGCAACCGGCGACGCTGTGGGCCATGAACGATGCGCGCTGGGATTTGCTGCAAGAGTGTCGGCTCGATCCCGAACGACCTGCTTCCGACGGCTACGAGCGCAAGAGCGACCGGCAGGTGAGCACCACCGACCCCGACGCCGTCGCCATGAGGACGAGCGGTCAGAAAGCATCGCTGGGCTATCACAATCACTACGTCATTGATGGGGGCAAGGCGCGGATCATCCTCAATTCCCTCGTCACGCCTGCGGACGTGATGGAGAACGCGCCGATGTTGCCCCTGCTACGCCGGGCCATCTTCCGCTGGCGGGTGAAACCGAAACGGGTGATCGGCGACACGACCTACGGTACGGCGGAGAACATCCGCGAGTTGGAGGAGAGCGGGATTCGTGCCTATGTACCCCTGCCCGATTGGGATCAGCGCACCCCCTATTTTGGCGCGTCCTTGTTCGCCTACGATCCTGAGTACGACCGCTATGTCTGCCCGCAAGGCGAGACGCTGCGCAAGCGGAAGACGAAGTACACCGAGGAGAAGGTCATCTACAGCGCCGATGCGGCGATCTGCAATGCCTGCCCGGTCAAGGCGGCGTGCACCGTGAGCGATCACGGGCGACAGATCGCGCGCCCGTTCGATGCCGACTATCTTGACCGAGTGCGCGGGTATCACGAGACAGAGGACTACAAGAAGGCGATGCGGAAGCGCAAAGTGTGGATCGAACCGCTCTTCGGGGAGGCGAAGCAGTGGCACGGAATGCGACAGTTCCGGTTACGGGGGCTACAGAAGGTGAATATGGAAGGGCTCTTCATCGCGGCGGGACAGAACCTGAAGCGGCTACTGAGCGCGAAAGGATGGGGACGCCGCCCGTGGCCCGATGGAGCCACCGGTTTTGCCGGTTTGACGTGGCAAATGCACTCCGCGATGGTGTGACGCGCGATTCCCCGACGGTTTTACGCACAAGCATCGGCGATTCCCGACTATGGCCCTACAAGCCGATGCGTTGGCGACCGCGTTTTTCACCGGGCTGGGTAACTGCGGCGACTGATACGGCGTCTCGAATAGTAGCGGTGCCTCGACCGTGCGCAGATGCGCCTTGTCGGGCTGGTAGCGCACGCGGTATTGCGCCAGCGGCTCATCCGCGTACTCCAGCGTCAGGGTCTCGCCATACAACCAGACCGCCGCACGCTCCCGTGCCAAGCCGCGTTCGCCATAGACCCGCCAATGCCGGAATCGGACGTAGCCGAGCTTGTCAAGCTTCCTGCCGAAGCGCGTCCGGTAGAAGAGCCGGTGCAACTCCTCCGGTGTCACCGGCCGCCCGGTGTACCAGGCGAGGACATCACGCGGCGTGCGGCGATCGTCATCGCGTTCCTGATGCGCCCAGTGGACTTGATAATTCAGATTAAAGACCCATTGATCGTGCACCGCGAGGAGTTCGGCCCACGTCGTCGCCTTCGCGAAGTGCCAGTCCGCCATCCGGCGCTGGATCTTGAAGGTCGATTCGGTCGGGTAGGAGCGACCCATCGCTGGGCCCCTCCCCCCTCAGAACCGGACGTGCGTCTCGCAACGCATCCGGCTCAAGCAAGTCGTCAGGCTACTGCCTTGCTTCTCTCCTTCTGGCTGTGTATCTGCTGGTGACAGTACAGGTGTACGAGGATCACGTCGTCATGCGTCCGACCGTAGACGTGGTGTTCATGGATTTCCTCTCCGTTATGGATGCTCTCGCCACAGAGCGGGCAGACATGGTTCTGGATACGGGCAATCTTCTGTTTCCTGGTCGGAAGGGCGTTGGATTGCGCCGCCGCCCGCTTTGTCCAGTAGTCCCGCAGACTGGGGTCGTCGGGAGACGATCTGCCTTTGACCATGACATGTCGCTGGATTTTGAACCACGCGAACTTGAGCAGGTAGTGTCCTGAGTGTTTGTCGCCAAAGACCCAGTGGTCTCGCCGACGTGGGTTCAGCTGACCCCAGTACCGCCGTTTCCGCCAGTACCACGGCTTGGTCGGATGGGCGTAGCGCGTGTGATTCCGTTCCTTCGTGAACATCCAGCCGTCAAGGTCGGTAAAGACGCGACTGGCGACCTTGGTGCGGTGGTACGTTGCCCATCCCCGGACGATGGGGTTGAGTTCAGCAACGACCCGCGTGACATTGCTACCCTTGAGGACATCCCAAGTGTGCCGCAGCTTTGACTGGATGGCCCGAACCGATTCATTGCTCGGCTTGATGAGCAGTTTGTACCCGGTACGGGTATTTTTGACGGGGTAGCGTCGAACGTTGAAACCAAGGAAGGTGAATCCTTCGGTCAGGTGGACAATCCGGGTCTTCTCCTCCGAGAAGGCCAATCCCCGGTGTGCCAACCAGTCTTTTAAGGTGCCGAGAGCGACCTCGGCATCCTCCTTGGTTTCGCAGAACACTACGAAGTCGTCTGCGTATCGCACCACTGCGCGGTTGCCGATGACATGCCCGCTGGTGTTCCGTCGAACTCCGAGGGCCTCTTCCATGCCGTGCAGCGCAATGTTCGCCAACAGGGGGCTGATCACTCCCCCTTGCGGTGTCCCCGCTTCGGTGTCGTGAAAGACGCCGTTGTCCACGTATCCGGCCTTCAACCATTGGCGAATCAGTGCCCGACCGGGAACCGCTCCGATGGTTGCCAGGAGGTGTGCGTGGTCAATGGTGTCGAACGCCCCCTTGATGTCCGCATCGACGACCCATGCCTTTCGCTTCCCTGCGTTGGCAAAGTTGAAGATGCTTTCGATGGCATCATGGGCGGATCGTCCCGGTCGGAATCCATAACTGCTGCCCTCAAAACGCGCCTCCCAGTGCGGCTCGAAGGCGTTCTTGACGCGTGCTTGTAGGCAGCGGTCAATCACGGTCGGGATGCCGAGCGGTCGGAGTTTCCCGTTGGCTTTCGGGATGTACACCCGCCGTGCAGGTTTGGCCTTCCACGGTTGGCAGATCATCAGCTGATCCACCAACGCACCTCTAGCAGCGGCAGTCTTCACCACCACCTTGTCGATACCTGCCGTGCGCTTGCCCGGGTTCACCTGCGTCACCCGACGAACACTGACGAGGGTGTTCGCGTAAGAACGCAGCATGAGCCGTTGGAGAGAGCGGACCGTGTTCCGGTCGCCCGCCTGCGTTGCCCGGAAGATACGCTGCCGCAGATTGCGGACACGCTTGTTGGCTTGCCGCCAGTTGACGGCATTCCAGTCGGTGTGTCGCTCGGTTCCGGTTACAGATGGTGCCATCTGCATCGACCATATCCCTCGCTTTGCAATCGTTGCCGCGTTCATTCCGAGGACTCACCGTCCCACGTCAGCACCCTTTCGGGTTGGGTATCACCCTATCTGCCCGGTTATGGATTCCCGTTGTCTTTCGACGGGCAGCCTTCGCTTCTTGGGACTCCTGTGCCCGCTGAGGGATTCGGCTCTCCTTACGGTCGGCCTACTGGCGGACGGGACCGACGATACCCCTTGTGCCAGACCTCATCGGGGTTGCCACGTTTCACTCCTGTGAGCTGCGACCGGGGTCATGGTGTCCGTGATCCGTCTGAACGAGCGACGGATCCGCTCGTACACCCCCTACATAATGGGTGTACCATCGACCCATTGGTGCACCGTCTTTGTCAGCCAATCTCCGATGCGTCGGCAGTTACGAAGCGTTCCCGAGGATTCACTCACGTTCACCCGTCCGGTCTTTCCCTTGCCTGTGGCTCCCCTCTTGGCTTGGTTCGCTCTTGGGCTTTTCCCTCCCTGCTTCACACCCCGCCGTTACCGGCGACGCATGGGGAGGTGGGAACAGGCATTGGACACTTGCCTGAGAGTCGCCTTTCTTCGACTCCACTCACCTGCGAGCGACTTCGTGTCGCACATGTAGTTCTGCCAGGGCTTACCGCGCTCGATCTCCCGTTTCTCGATGCCGAGCGCCGCGTAGATCGCCTTCGCCTGTTTCGCCGTCACGAAGACCGCGCCGCTATCGCTGATCAATGTTTCCGGGATGCCGTGCTGCCGGATCGCCGCGTAGAGGATCATTAAATAGGCGGCGAGATCTTGCGCTGGGAAGAGACCGCTCGCCAAGATCGCGCGCGAGTAGTTCTCCAGGATGGTGACGCAGTAGACCTTCATGCCGATGTTCGCCATGTCGAGGTGACCGATGTCCACGCTCCGGTATTGATGACGGCGGACCGCCGCGAAGGGCTGCGGCGTCTTCGTGTGCGGGTCGCGCACCGGTTTGGCGAGGCCGTACAGTTTGCGATTGCGCGCCATGATCCGCCCGCAGGTGCTCGGACTGAGTTCGATCCCCTGCTGCTTGAGTGCCGCGTGCATCCGGAAGGCGCCGAGTTCGGGGTTCTCCTGCAATCGCCGGATCGCGGCGATCGCGGGCAGATCAACCTTCCGGACACCGTCGGTGCGGGCGTGGCTCTTGTCCGCCATCCCCGGTAATCCTTCCGCGATCCAGCGCTTCAAGGTGTCATGCACGGTGTGCCGCGTGATCTGCAGATAGGCGGCGATACTCGTCACGCTCCATCCCTCGCCGTGCAGCGTGAGGATCGTGTGCCGCCGCGTCGCGGAGTCGGCGATCTGATGATAGGGCGGGAAGCGGCGCCCGACGAGGATGGGCAACGGGTCTTCCGCGAGGATGCGCCGCATCGTGTTGTGGCTCGGACGCCGCCCGAACTGGACGCCGCAGATCTTGGCGATCTCATGGTCGCGAAAGGCGGGATGCTCGGCCTTGAGCACGAGGATGGCCCGCTGGATTTCCTCAGGCAGCGTGCGATGGCGCTCCACCCTCGGCGGACCGAAGAGGCTGGCCATCCCCTCGCGCTCGAAGCGCACCGCCTGCCGGTACACGGTGCGTTGGGGCGCGCCGGTCAGACGGGCGCGCTCTGCCGGGGAATGGCCGAAGAGGACGACGGGACGGATGAGTTCGTAGATGCGCTGCTCGGTGAAGCGGACGAGCAGGTCGAGTTGCTGCCAATCGTCGGTCGGCTCGCTGTGCTGCCGGTGCCCCATCGTCGTCCACCCTCCGCTCGGGGATGACGAAGCGGACGCGCAAGACTCGCGGACTGGTCATCCCAACGTTATGTCGAGTGGTGAAGTATAGGAGCTTGCTTGGCCGATTGACAATATCCGTGCAGACTCATATGACGCAGTCCACTTCCTCAAGACAACCGAGAAGCGCTACGACATCGTCGCTGTCGATGCGTATCATCAACCGTATATCCCGTTTCAGTTGACCACGAAAGAATTCTTCGCGGAGGTGCGAGACCGCCTGAATGACAACGGCTCCGTCATCGTCAATGCGGGCCGGACGAGCACGGACTACCGGCTGGTCGAAGTGATCAGCCAGACGATGCGGGCCGTCTTCCCGAATGTCTATCTCATCGACACGCCGGGGTACACGAACACGATGGTGATCGGCACGAAGA
>JBBSFO010000225.1:0-7792 GCA_038238655.1 Thermomicrobiales bacterium
CGCGCAATGGAGCATCCCCGGCAACTGCACGTCCCCGACGTAGGTGGATGTGCCGGTGATCAGCCGGGGGTCTTCTTTGCGGCGGACTCGTGCCCCAACATAGCGGGAGTAAACCACGTCACGTTCCTTCCTGTTCCATCTGCGGGTAGATCAACGAGCGATTGCCGTGCTGCGCGAAGTATACTACGCAGATGCGACGCGCTACCACGATTCTGCTGATCTCATTGCTCCTGCCGGCCCTGTCCTCCTGCGTGCGGGAGGAGCCGCACACCCTGAGGAGCACGCGCCCCATTATCGCGGTCGCGTTCAGCCCGGACGGGCGGATGCTGGCCGTCGGGAGCGACAATATCCTGCAAAGCGGCCGGGACGACAGCACGCTGCGCCTGTGGGACATCCGCAGCGGCAAGGCGACGCGCACGCTGCCCGTCCGTACACTGCTGGCGAAGGGGATCGCCTTCAGCCCGGATGGCAGGACGCTGGCGAGCGGCGACGATCGGGCGATTCAACTGTGGGATGTGGCAACCGGCACGCCGGGGAAAACGCTCATGGGCCACACGGCAGGCGTCAACGCGGTCGCCTTCGCACCGGACGGCAAGACACTCGCCGCCGGGAGTTCGGACAATCTCGTCTCATTGTGGGATGTCGCAATCGGGGCAGAGCGCGCGGTTCTCGCGGGGCATACCGGGTTTGTCAGCAGCGTTGCCTTCAGCCCGGACGGGGCAACACTGATCAGCAGTGGCTTCGACGGGGCGATCCGGGTCTGGGACGTCGCGACCGGCGCCCCACGGCAGACGCTGCCCGGCCCGGCGGGCTGGCTCCATTCCGTCGCCTATAACCCCGACGGCAAAACCGTCGCTGCGGGCGGCAACGACGGGACAATCCGGCTCTGGGAGATCGCGACGGGCGCGGTGCGGACAATCACGACGGGTGATACGGAAGCGGTCTGGTCGGTCGCCTTCAGCCCCGACGGCAAACTGCTGGCGAGCGGCGGCGATGCCGGTATCGTGAACCTGTGGGAAAGTGCGACAGGTGCGGCACGCGCGGCGTCCGCGGACCATCGCTTCGACGTGACGGCCGTCGCCTTCAGCCCCGACGGCAAAACCCTCGCGAGTGGGAGCAGCAATCAGACGATACAATTGTGGGATGTAACGAAGTACGCGGCTTAATGTGCGCTACGCATCCATTGCCCCTTCCTGCGGCGAGGGGGGCTGGGAGGGTAAATCGTATGAACATTGGATTCATCGGTCTTGGTGCGATGGGGACGCCGATGGCGCGTACACTGCTCAAAGCGGGCTTCACACTCTCCGGCTACGATGCGGACCCGGCCCGCTCGGCGGCGCTCGTCCCGGATGGCGGGAAGGTTGCTGGGAGCGCGGCGGAAGTGGCAGCGGGGGCGGATGTGCTGCTCGTGATGGTGCAGAATTACGCGCAGGCGTGCGCGGCGCTGCTGGGGCCAGCAGGCGCATTTGCCGCCTTGCCAGCGAACGCGACCGTCCTTGTCATGAGCACGATTGCTCCGGCGCAGGCGCGAGAACTGGCGGGGCATGCCGCCGAACGGGGGCTTGGTTTTGTAGACGCGCCCGTCAGCGGCGGGCCGGGGCGCGCGGCGACGGGCGATCTCAGCATCGCGATCAGCGGCGACCCGGCGGACGTGGCGCGCTGTCAGTCCGTGCTCGACGCGCTCGGCACGCAGCAGTATCCCGTCGGCGATCAGGTCGGGCGGGCGCTCACTCTGAAAATCGTCCACCAGTTGCTCGCGGGCGTGCATATCGCGGCGGCGGCGGAGGCAATCGAACTCGGCAACCGCGCCGGGATCGCGCCCGACATCATGCAGAACTTCGTCATGCACGGCGCGGGGGCCTCGTGGATGTTCGGTGATCGCAGCCCCCGCATGGTATCGGGCGACTATACGCCGCCAAAGAGCGCCCTCGCCATCTTCGTCAAGGACCTCGGCATCGTCCACGACCTCGGCGCGTCGGTCGGCCTCGCGCTGAGCATCAATGATGCCGCGCTTGCCCTCTTCCACAGTGCCGCCGATGCAGGGATGGCGAGCCTCGACGATTCCTCGGTGATCGAGATCGTCCGCAAGCATACGGACGCGTGAGACATGACAGAATAGACACCTTACCCACTTGCTGAAACCATCCGCTATCCTCGGGCGTGCATACTGAATGAAGGGTGGCGGCGGGTTTTAGTCTATCAGACAATATTTGCACGACAGCCTAAAGCCTGCTGCCACCGAACGGTGAGCGGCACAGTTTTCGGGCGTGGGGAAGGAATGTCGCAATGAAATGGCAACGGGTCGGATCTGGCTTTGCACTTGGTCTGCTCGCGGTTATATTGGCGGCTTGTGGCGGCGGTAGCCCGGCAGCAACGCCGACAATAACTTCGAGCACCCCTACGGTCGCTGTAACCGCTCGTGCGCCGACCACAGCCGTTGCGTCCTCAGTGAGCGCGACGACCGCACCCGTCACTTCCGTTGCGCCCACACGACCCGCCGCGCAGACACGGGCACCTGGAGGGAGTGCAGCAGTGCCGCGCGGGACGGTGCAGCCCAATGGCAGCGCTGTTGCCGCTTCGCCAAGTGCGTCCACGCTCGGGCAGACGCTCGCCGGGCACATCGCGCCCGTCATGTCGGTCGCCTTCAGCCCGGATGGGAAGATACTCGCGACCGGCAGCGACGACCGGACGATCAAACTCTGGGATGCCGCTACACGCAAGGAAATAAAGACGCTGACCGGACATACGGGCGCGGTACTTTCCATTGCCTTCAGCTCGGACGGCAAGACGCTCGCCAGCGGCAGCGCTGACACGACGATCAAGCTCTGGGAAGTTGTGTCGGGCAAGGAACTGGCGACGTTGAAGGGGCATACGCAGACGATCCTCTCCATCGCGTTCAGTGCGGACGGAAAGACGCTGGCGAGTGGTGGTGTTGACGCGACGGTCAAACTCTGGGATGTGGCGACTGGGAAAGAGTCGAAAACCCTGACCGGCCATGCGGGCAGTATCCATTCCGTCGCCTTCAGCCCCGATGCCCGGACCATCGCGAGCGGCGGCGACGATAAATCGGTCAAACTCTGGGATGTCGCGGCGGGAAAGGAAGTGCGGACGCTCGGTGATCAGCCACGCGCGATCCTCACCGTCGCGTTCGACCCGATCGGGAAGAGTGTTGCCGCAGGGAGTTTCGGTGCGATCAAACTTTGGGATGTCGCGACCGGCGGCGAGATCAAGACGCTGAAGGCCGATCAGAGCATCTACACCGTCGCCTTCAGCCCGGACGGCAAGACGCTCGCCAGCGGCGGCAGTAGTGTCCAACTCTGGAATCTCGGCACGGGTCAGTTGTTGAAGAACCTCGGCGCGCAACCCGCCATCATCAATGCCGTCGCTTTCAGCCCGGACGGCAAAACCCTCGCCAGCGGCAGTGACGACAAGACCGCCAAACTGCTCGACCTCACCACGATTGTGAAGTGACCTTCACGGCAGCGCAGGCTTTCCAGCCTGTGCCAGAGAATCCTAACCCCCCCAACCCCCTTCCGTCGAAGAGAAGGGGGAGCGAGCCTCCGTGAAACCGAGGCGTTTGGAGGCAGGTATGGTATTGAGAAAAGTCACCCCTTCCCTCGGAAGGAAGGGGCCGGGGGTTAGGATTCTCCGGCAAGGAAGACAACGAATACACCCCAATGTTTGATCCACATACATCTGCTACAGTTGAAGGATCGAGGATGTACCTGGTCTCTCAACGGGAGGAGCAGCGCGCATGAAGGACGTGAGACGGCAGTCACTGGCGGATCTCTTTGCGGGGTTGCCGCCATCGCCCGATGAGGCGCCGCTCCTCGCCGCGATCCGGGCGCAGCTCGCCACCGACCCGCGCGCGGTCGTCGTGCTCGATGATGACCCGACGGGCACACAGACGGTCTACGATCTTTCCGTCTATACGCGGTGGGATGTGGCAACGCTGACCAACGCCTTCCGGTCGGATGATACGGGGTTTTACCTCCTCACCAATAGCCGCAGCATGACCGAGCGTGACGCCGTCGCGCTCAACCGCGAAATCGCGGCGCACCTGCGCGTCGCCGCCGCGCAAACCGGGCGCGATTTCACGATCATCAGCCGCAGTGATTCGACGCTGCGGGGCCACTTTCCCGCCGAAACCGATGCACTGATCGCGGCGGGCGAAACGCCCCAGATCGTCCTCGCGCCTTTTTTCGCCGAAGGGAAGCGGATCACAGTCGGTGATGTCCATTGGGTCCACGATGGCGAGACTGCCGTGCCGGTGGGCGAAACGGAGTTCGCGAAGGACGCCACCTTCGGCTTCGCGGCCTCCGACCTGCGCGATTGGGCGGTCGAGAAATCCGGTGGGCGCTGGACGCATGATGACGTCGCCGCGCTCTCACTCGCGACGATCCGGCAGGGGGCGGACGCGGTCGCGGCGTGGTTGATGGCGACAACGCAACCTGTCATCGCCATCAACAGCGCGGAAGATGGCGATATGGCGGCGGCTGTCCTCGGCATGCTGAAGGCGGAGGCGGCAGGGCGACGGTATCTCTGCCGGACGGCGGCCGCTTTCGTCCGCGCCCGGTTCGGTCTACCGCGCCGCCCATTACTCGCGCCCGCTGACATGGTGCGTGGTTCCGGCCCCGGCCTCGTCGTTGTCGGTTCGTATGTGCCACGCAGCACGGCGCAATTGGACCAGGCACGAGCGGTAGAAACGACCCGCGCGATTGAGGTGCCCGCCGATGCACTGCTCGATGATCGTCGCGACGCGGCGATCCAGGCCGCGAGTGCCGCCGTAACCGACGCATGGTCACACGGTGCGGACGCATTGTTATTCACGAGCCGCACGCTCCTGCAAAACGGGGCGGACGATGCGGCAAACCTCCGGATCGGGCAGCAGATTTCGTCCGCGCTCGTCGCGATCGTCCGCACAATTGAGCGCGCACCGGCATGGTTCATCGCGAAGGGCGGCATCACGTCCAGCGACATGGCGACCAAAGCGCTCGGCATCCGCCACGCGACGGTGCTCGGCGCACTCCTTCCCGGTGTGCCCGTTTGGCGGGCGGTGGACTCCGACCGCTGGCCGGACGTGCCGCTCGTCATCTTCCCCGGCAACGTCGGCACGGAAAACGACCTCGCCCGCGCGATGAGGGCGCTGCACGTGGCGGGGAGGAGATAAGCCAAGCCCCCTCCCCCGACCCCTCTCCTCTACATTTCAGACAATGCCTGAAGGAAAACGGCAACGATTCTGGATCAAGCTCCCCTCTCCCGCGCACGGGGGAGGGGTTGGGGGAGGGGGGCTGTTCCCCGATTGCTCATTCCTCCCGCCTGATGTAGCATGCGCCGTGTGATCGTGGAATCTCAGCACTCAGCACTCAGCATTTGGCTACATGAGAAAGGGCATACTCAGATGGGCGTTTTGCAGCCGTGGCACCTCATTATTATTCTCGTCATCGTCCTGATCGTCTTCGGCGCGGGCAAGCTCGGTGGCCTCGGCGGCGCGGTCGGCAAGTCCGTGCGGGATTTCAAGGATTCCGTCAAGGATGAAGACGACGAGGTGAAGCCCGCCAAGAACACCAAGTCGGTCATAGACTAACGGCCACCCTCCGATTCGTGGATGGGAGATCACCACGTTGACGACACCCCCGCTGGAAGGGCCGGAACGCTCCGCGCCGACTGAGACGCCGCTCGTCGTTGATCCCGAACCGGAGAGCGCGCGCCTCATGCCCGCCGTGCGCCGGAAAACGTCGTCGGGTAGCGCTGCCGGAGAGATCGTCGAAACACTGGCAATCGCCGTCATCCTTTTCTTCGCGATGCGGCTGCTCATCCTGCCGGTTAAGGTCGAGGGGATGAGCATGGTGCCGAGCCTCGGCGAGCAACAGCACCTGCTCGTCAACCGCCGCGCCTACACCCACTGGGACATTGGCGGTCATACGTGGTATCTCTTCGGTAAACCCAACCGGGGCGACATCGTCGTGCTCACGCCGCCGCCGCAGGAAGCGCAAAAAGGCATTCCATTCATCAAGCGGATCGTTGGACTGCCCGGCGAGCGCGTCCTCGTCAAAGGGGGCAAGGTCTACATCAACGACCAGCCGATTGACGAGTCGTATATTGCCGAGATGCCTGCCTACACCTGGCCCGCGAACGGTCAACCGTATGTCGTGCCCACGCACAACGTAATCGTCTTCGGGGATAATCGCAATCGGAGCGAGGATTCCAGCCGCTTCGGCGTCCTGCCCGAAGACTTGATCCGTGGCCGTGCCTTCGCGACCTTTTATCCGGTGGATGAGATCGGTTTCCTTCCTCACCCAGCATACGGGACGGTGGACGGTGGGCGATAGCACGTTCGGGGTTCGGGGTTCGGGGTTCGAGGGACGAAATCCCGACCCTCCCATCCCCGAACTTCGAACCCTGAACCCCGAACGTCCCCCAAAGCGCCTCATCATTGACACCGACACCGCGTCGGACGATGCCGTTGCGTTGGTGATGGCTTTCCGACTGCCGATGGCGCGGGTAGAGGCAGTGACGACGGTCGCGGGGAATGTCACCTTGCCGCTCGCCACGCGCAATGCCCTGATTACTGCCGAACTCTGCGACGCCGACGTGCCGGTATACATGGGGAGCACAAAGCCGCTCATGCGTCCGCATGAAGATGCGACCGCCATCCACGGCGCGGACGGCCTCGGCAACACACACGCTCCCGATCCGCAGCGTCTGCCGGAAAAGCAGCACGCAGTAGACGCGCTGATCGAGCGATTCCTGCGTGAGCCGGGCGCGCTGACGCTGGTCACGCTCGGCCCGTTGACGAACATCGCGATGGCGATCCTGCGGGAACCGCGCTTCGCTGCCGCCGTCAAGGAATGCTATGTGATGGGCGGGGCGGCGAATGTCATCGGCAATGTGACACCCTCGGCGGAATACAATATCTGGTGCGATCCCGAGGCGGCGCGCATCGTCTTCCATTCCGGGATGCCGACGACGATGATTCCCTTCGAGGTATGTCTCGGTGACGCGATGCTGACGGAGATGGAGGCCGACGCACTGGAGTCGGTCGGCACGCCGTACGCGCGTTTCTGCGTGGCGATCAACCGCTTCCTCGTCGGTTCGACCGCTGCGCTGATCGAAACGCCGGGGATGAACCTGCCCGATCCGATGACCGTTGCTATCGCCCTCGATCCAACGATCATGACGCGCTCCGGCTTCTTCTTCGTGGATGTCGAGACGAGCAGTGAGTTGACGCGCGGCGAAACCGTCGTGGATCGCTTCGGCACCCTCGGTAAGCCGCCCAATGTCACCGTCGCGCTCGCCTCCGATGGCGCGGCGTTCAAGCGAATGCTAACGCGGGCGTGTCGGTAAACGCGTCGAAACCGGGAAGAACCGCAGAGATGCAAAGAGCGCAGAGGACGCAAAGAAGAGAAGAGGAGAGAGAGATGGTGGAAGACACGATCATTGAAACGAAGAACCCTCAGTCCTCAGTCCTCAGTCCTCAGTCCTTTATTGATGCCGATGTGCATACCGTCATCCCATCCGTCGGGGTGCTTTTTCCGTATCTGACTGACTTCTGGAAGGAGTACATCACCCAGTCTGATTTCAAGGGGCCGGTGGAGGCAACCTATCCGAAGAATGCACCGACGACGATCCGCCCCGACGCGCGGCGGACGGATGGCATCGCGCCGGGGTCGCAACTGGCGGTGGTGCGGGAGCAATCGCTCGATCCCTGGAATGTCCAGTATGCGATCCTGAACAACGCATATAATCTGGAAAGCGTGCACAATCCGGACGCCGCTGCCGCCCTCGCCAG
>JBBSFO010000226.1:0-7767 GCA_038238655.1 Thermomicrobiales bacterium
ATGCAGCGCAGCGATCCCCGGTCGGAGGAGCGTCGTGCCATTTGTAACTGTAAGGATTTGCACCATTGTGACTCTCTCCATACGCGTACTGCGGACTGCTGCAAAAAGAGATGTGTAATCGCGTTCGCAACATCCGTGCCATGTATACGTATGTTCTGTACGTATCTTCAGGTTGAATAGGGCTGACGATAACGGAACGTGCGGATGTCCGTCGCCGCGTTGTCGGTTGCGGGTGCGCACCGTACAATGATCGTGGCATCACGGCGATGATCGCGCCGCATTTCTGTCGCATATCCACGGGGAGCGTGAACGAATTGGCGTCGCAGTTCGATGATACGGCCGAGACATCGCCCGACACGACGATTTACCTCGATCATGCCGCGACGACGCCGACCGATCCGGCAGTGATCGAGGCGATGTTGCCGTACTGGCGTGAGCGATGGGGTAATCCTTCTAGTCTCTATGCGGCGGGGCGACAAGCGCGCGCAGCGCTCGACCGGGCGCGGGCCGCCCTCGCCGAGACGCTCCATTGCCATCCACGCGAAATTACTATCACATCGGGCGGGTCGGAGAGCGATAACCTCGCGTTGCGTGGCATCGTCGCCGAGGCACGCCGGGCGATGCCGCGCCCGCACCTCATCACCAGCGCCGTCGAGCATCACGCGGTGCTCCACACTGCGGCGGCGTTGGCGCGGGACGGTGTGGATGTCACGTACCTGCCGGTGGACGCGTACGGCATGGTCGCGCCCGATGATCTCGCCGCCGCGATTCGACCGGAAACCTGCCTCGTCTCGATCATGTGGGCGAACAACGAAGTCGGGACGATTAACCCAATCGCCGAGCTCACCGCGATTGCCCGCGCGCGTCATATCCCCTTCCATACCGACGCGGTGCAGGCGGCGGGCGCGCTTCCGCTCGCGGTGGACGACCTCGGTGTGGATTTGCTCTCGCTCTCCGCGCACAAATTCAATGGACCAAAAGGAGTCGGCCTGCTTTACACGCGACGTGGGGCACGGTGGACGCCGCAGATTACCGGCGGTGGGCAGGAGATGAATCGTCGCGCGGGGACGGAAAATGTCGCATACGCGGTCGGTATGGCCGTCGCGCTCGCCAACGCCGAGACGAAACGACAGCGAGCCGTGGCGCACAACGCCGCATTGCGCGACCGGCTGATTGCGCGGGTGATGGCGGAGATTCCCGATGTCCGCCTGAATGGTCATCCGACACGGCGGCTCGCGAACAATGCGAATCTCGGGTTCACCGGTGTGGAGGCCGAATCGCTCCTGATCCTGCTCGATGCGGAAGGAATCGCAGCGTCGGCAGGCTCCGCGTGCGCGAGTGGCAGCATCGAACCGAGCCACGTCCTGACCGCGATGAGCGTCCCGGAACCGTACGCGCTCGGCACGCTCCGGTTTTCGGTCGGCACGGAAAACACCGCCGACGAAATCGAAACCGTTGCCGATCTTCTCCCCCGCCTCGTCACCCGCCTCCGCTCCCTCGCAACGCTAACGGTCTAACCGATTGAACCGCAGAGACGCAGAGGACGCAGAGAGGGAGGAGGGGAGAAGAAACAGAATTCCTATTTTCCCTTCTCTGTGTCTCTGCGGTTCATTTGATTTCGATTGGAGGTGATGTATGGAGCGGGATGAGGCGATTCGGCGGCAGTTTGATCGGGCGGCAGCGGCCTATGGCACGTCGCCGATCTTCGCGCAGGGGGCCGACCTCGCGCTGATGGTCGAGACGGCAGCGCCGACGCCGACGATGACCGTGCTCGATGTCGGGTGTGCGGCGGGGCACACGGCGTTCGCTTTCGCGCCGCATGTGCGGGAAGTGGTTGGCGTGGACCTGAGCCGTGACATGCTGGCGGAGGCGGCACGACTAGCGACAGCGCGCGGCATCACGAATGCCCGGTGGGAAGAAGCGAGCGCCGCCGCTCTCCCCTATGCCAACGCGACGTTCGATATCGTCGCCTGCCGAATGGTTGTGCATCACTTCCCATCGCTCGTCGCACCGCTCGCCGAGATGGCGCGCGTGCTTAAACCGGGTGGCCAGTTCATCGTTGTGGACATTATCTCCCCGGAGGACGATGCGCTGGCGAATTATATCAATCAGGTCGAAGCGCTGCGCGACCCGTCGCACAGCCAGGACTGGACGATCGCCGCGTGGCAGGCGGCAGGTGATGCGATCGGCGTACCCTTCGCGGTCGTCACTCGCTGGGATTTACCCCTTGACTTCGCCGACTGGACCGCCCGGCAGCAAACACCACCGGAAGCGATTGCACGCCTCGAAGCGCTCTTCGACGCCGCTTCTCCTGCTGCTCGCGACGCGTTCGCTATCGTCACCAGCCAGCCTCGCTCTTTCAACCTCTGGGCTGCGATGCTTTTGGGAACGAAAGTAGGCAGTAGACAGTAGTCAGTAGGCAGTAGTCAGTCGAGGCGCTTCGCGCGTCTGTTTGTGAACATCTCGATCCTCTGTCTCTGCCCCTTCTGACTACTGCCTACTGTCTACTGAGCCAGCGGCAAGGTTTGTGCATCACCGAGCCGTCCGGTACACTGCCGGGGCACGATTCGCCATGCGGTCGGGATGAAGAGGAGCGGATGGACTATCGCGTCGTCCGGGGGATCGGTGTCATCTATCGTTGGGCGCAAGAGAATGCGCTGCGTGCGGCGTTTCTCGTCGGGCTGACGATCGCCGTGCTTGGTTGCTGCGTGCCGCGCACCGAACCGGCGCACGATCCCGGCGTGATCGGCGGTGATCCGGTCGTGCGGCCCGTGCCGACGCGCACAGTGATCGGCTTCCCGCTCGTCGTCTGGTCCACGCCGGATGCGCATGCGGAGACAGATTGGAATTTCGGGACGTGGCTGCTCCGACGGTTCTTCGTTTTCTGGGCGAATATCTGGCTGTGTGGTCTGCCCGCACTCCTCGGCCTCCTCGCGCATCGTGCGAATACGGTCGCCTTCGCGATGCCCCGCTTGCTCGGCGCACTCCTGCTCACGTGGCTCGCCTACCCGATGCTCGTCACACCACTGTTGGTCTCACAGTGGAGCATGGTTGCGCCCCGCTCACCGCTTATTTATGCGATGCTCTATAGTCGGGCGGTCGGTTTGGCGCCGGTCATGGCGTGGGCCGGTATCGCACTGATGACGATTGGCTGGCTCGTGTTCGCTTTCCCGCCGCGTATGTTCCGGTTGCCTGTCTACGTCGCCCCACCGCCCCAATTCGAGCAGCCGGATTTCGAGCAGGTACCTATGCGATGAGTATGGAACGATTGAACCGCCAAGACGCCAAGGACGCCAAGAAGAGAAAGAGAATGACTATTCATCATTCTTCGAGTTTTCTTGGCATCTTGTATGTTGCGGGGCGCGGAGAAATTTGGTGATAGCAGGCTTTCCAGCCTGCCTCCCCCTCCCGAGAGGCAGGCTGGAAAGCCTGCTATCACCGGGGCAACCGCTTTCCTTCCCCACCGGGGAAGGGGGCTGGGGGGTAGGGCAAACAGAGCATCTTGGCGGTTCATACTATTGTGTCATAAAGGAGGGCTTGGGTATGCAAGAGGAAACAATGCGTCCGGCATTTGTCTTCACGGAAGTGGCGGGCGATGTATCGGTCTCGCGCTCGACCTACGAGAATGAGGATGGCATCTTTTTTCTCTCAGTCCACGAGCGTGAGCAGGCGGAGAACGCGACCCGCTACCTCGTCAATGTCTTCAACATGGGCGATCCGATGGAAGAGGAAGGAACAGTTTTCATCGCCCCCTGGGGGCAGATGCTCTGCGCATTCACGCAGGAATGGGTCGCCGCTGACCCAGATGTTAACCTCGTCGAGGCGGCGGAAGATGCCGCGATGAACTGGCTCGACGTGGATGATGTCGAACTCGGCGCGACCCGCTACCTTGTCTTCACCGAAGACCAACCTGAAGGCGAAGAGCGCGACTGGCCGGGGGTGTAGACAGACGGAAACCGAGAAGAACCGCAGAGGCGCAGAGAATGCAGAGGACGCAGAGAAGGAAAATATAAAGATGCTTGGTCCCTCTCATTTCTCTTTCTCTGCGTTCTCTGCGCCTCTGCGCCCTCTGCGTCACTCCGGCTTCGACCGTCGGGGGGGATGATATGGAGCGGATGCGGGTTGCGGTTGGGCAAGTGAGCCAGTTGACGGACGAGGTGCTCGCGTTCGCGCGGCAACTCGGCGTCTCAGGTATGCAGATGAATACTCCCGCACTCCCCGGCGCACATCGGTGGGAGTACGCGGATGTGGTCGCCCTGCGGACGCGCTGCGAGGCATACGGTCTGCGCCTCGAAGCAATCGAGAATGTCCATCTGGATTTCTACGACAAGGTGATGCTCGGCCTGCCGGGGCGGGATGAGCAGATCGAGCATTATTGCGCCACAATCCGCAATATCGGTCGGGCCGGCATCCCGATCCTCGGCTACCATTTCATGCCGAATTCCGTCTGGCGCACGGCTCGTTCGCCGGTTGGCCGGGGTGGCGCGCTGGTCACGTCGTTCGATATGGCAGCGGTCGAGGAGCAACAGGATACCGTGCTCGTCGCCCGCACTGACCGCTCCGGCAGCGATGACCCGTTCGATACCCAGGGCGTCATTCCCGCCGCCGAATACCAATTGAGCGAGCCGGAGATGTGGGCGAACTACACCTATTTCATCAAGGCGGTGATCCCGGTCGCGGAGGAAGTAGGCGTCAAACTGGCGCTCCATCCCGACGATCCGCCGGTGGAATCGCTCGGCGGCATCGCACGGCTCTTCCGCAACTTCGATGGCTTCAAGCGCGCGATGGAAATTGCAGACAGCGACGCGTGGGGGCTCGACCTCTGCCTCGGCTGCTGGTCCGAGATGGGCGGCGAGCGGGCCGTGATGGAGGCGATTGATTATTTCGGGCCACGCGGCAAAATCCTCTACGTCCACGTCCGCGATGTCCAGGGGACGGTGCCAAAATTCGCCGAATGCTTCATCGGCGAGGGGAATTTCAATGCCGCAAACGTGATGCGTTCCCTCCAGCGCGTGGGCTTCACCGGCTTCCTGCTCGATGATCACGTCCCCTTTATGGTCAACGACACTGACTACGGCCATCGTGGTCGCGCCCACGCCATCGGCTATATACAAGGATTGCTCGCTGCGCTGGAAGGAGCGAGTAGCGAGTAACGAGTATCGAGAGAAAACCCGGTGGTAGCAGGCTTTCCAGCCTGCCTCCCCGCCCCGATCGGCAGGCTGGAAAGCCTGCTACCACCACGGAAAACACCCTATCAGCGTGACTCCTGTGCTTTCAACTCGCATCATCCGCCGCTTGCAACCGTCGCACGATTGCGGGTGCATCGGGATCGTGCGAGGCGCGGATGATGGCGATGGGCGCTTCCGCGCATCCCCACGATGCGGCGAGGTCGGCACCCAGCGCAGCGTGATCGAGGAGTTTGGCCATGCCGCTCCGCCAGCGTGGCAACAGTCGGCCATCCGCCGCTGTCCACACGAGGGCGCGCGGCCAGCGGGCGAGAAGCACGCGCGTCGTCCGCTGCGTGATGCCGACGCCGGGATGCTTGCCGATGTCGTGCAACAGTGCGGCGGCGAGCAGGTCGCTGTCCGTTTCTCCACTCCCAACAAGCATCTGATACACGCGTAGCGCGTGGCGTTGATCGGCCTTTGGCAGCGCGCGAAAGGCCGCTGCCGCCGGTATCGGCAAGATGGAGAGCGCCGCGTCCCGTGCCGTGTCATCGAGGGATGCGACGGGAGAGAGAAGCATCCGCACTCCCTGAGTGGTGCGGTAGCGGATGGGACCTAACCCCCTGCCCCTTCCCGCGAGGAAGGGGAGCGGACCTCCGGGAAGCCGAGGCAATTGGGGAACATCACGGTATCGCGATGAGTCACCCCCTTCCCACGCCGACGGTACGGAAGGGGGCCGGGGGGGTAGGTCGTCCCCCGCGTCAGAAGCTTCCGAAGGCACCCGACGCCCCTTCGATCACGCGTGTCAGAGTTTCGTAGACGGGCGCACTGATATTGAATAAGACCGGCCGGAGCGGTTGGAAGAAGATGACGAGAAAAAGAATCACGAAGCCGTAGCGGTCGAGCGGCGCGAGCACCGGATACCAGAAGTCGGGGAGGATGCCCGTCAGGATTTTCAGCCCATCGAGCGGCGGGAGCGGGATGAGATTGAACGCCGCCAGTGCGAGATTCAGGGTGATGAGGATCGTGACAAACGTCTGCGCGTTCGGTGGGAGATTGGCGAAGCCGGTCGCAAAAACGCGTCTTGGCACCGCAAGAGCGAGCGCGAGGATAACATTCGAGATCGGCCCTGCCGCCGCGACGAGCGCAACACCATGCTTACCCCAGCGCATCCGGTACGGGTTGAACTGCACCGGTTTGCCCCAGCCGATGCCGAAGCCCGTCAGTGCGACGAAGATCAGGAAGAGAAAGCCAATCGGGTCGAGGTGCGCCATTGGGTTGAGCGTCACGCGCCCCTGCTCGCGCGGCGTTGGGTCTCCTAGCCGCGTCGCGGCATAGGCATGAGCGAACTCATGGATCGTGATACTGATGACGAACGCAAGCAAAATCGAGACGAAAACCTGCGGGTTGACATCGGCGCGACCAAACACAGCGGCTGCTCCAGGCTATCGAAGAAGTGTGTATCGAAACGGCATCCAGATCACGCGTTTCCTGATCCATTGTATCACCCGCGCCGCGTGGATTCTGGCATATGTGAAACGAAACTTCGCCCTGCCGCACAGCAGAGCGAAGTATAATTCTTGCATTGCTCCCCCTCTCCATCGCGGGTGCCCTCTGGGCAGTGAGAGGGGGCTGGGGGTGAGGTTCAGTCCCCCACCGATGCCGTTGGCTTGATCTCCGCGTTCGGGCTTTCGGCGGTGTACAGGTGGCAGGCGACGAAATGGTTGCCGCCCTTGTCTTCGAATGGTGGTTCGATGACGTCGCAGGTGCCCTTGATCGCGTACTGGCAGCGCGTGTGGAAATGGCAACCGCTCGGCGGGTTGATCGGGCTGGGCACGTCGCCGGTCAGGATGATCCGCTCGCGCTTCTTCTCGATTACCGGATCGGGGATCGGCACGGCGGAAAGGAGCGCCTTGGTATACGGGTGCAGCGGCTCCTCGTAAATCGTATCGCGCGAGGCGAGTTCGACGATCTTGCCGAGATACATCACGGCGACGCGGTCAGAGATGTGCTTCACGACGGACAAGTCGTGCGCGATGAAGAGATACGTCAGATTGAACTGCTCCTGCAAGTCTTCGAGCAGGTTGACAATCTGTGCCTGGATCGAAACGTCGAGCGCGGAGACCGGCTCGTCCGCGACGATGAAGGCGGGGTTCGCGGCGAGCGCGCGGGCAACGCCGATGCGCTGCCGCTGACCGCCGGAGAACTCGTGCGGGTAGCGATTGGCGAAGTACGGGTTGAGACCGACCGTCTCCAACAACTCCTGCACGCGCTGATTGCGATGGCTACGATCCACGAGATTATGGATTTGCATTGGCTCGGAGATGATCGAGCCGACCGTCATGCGCGGGTCGAGCGAGGCCGCCGGGTCCTGGAAGATCATTTGCAGGCCTTTGCGGACCTTGCGCAGTTCCCCGCCGTTGATGTGCGAAATCTCGTGCCCATCGAAGGTGACTTTGCCGCTCGTCGGGTCGTACAACCGGATGATCGTTTGGCCGAGTGTCGTCTTGCCGCAGCCCGATTCGCCGACTAGCCCGAATGTCTCGCCCTTGCGAATCGAGAAAGAGATGCCATCTACCGCCTTGATCGTCGCGTGCCGCCC
>JBBSFO010000227.1:0-7751 GCA_038238655.1 Thermomicrobiales bacterium
CCTATGAAGACGCGATGCTCGAACCGACGCTCGCCCTCCGCCGCGATTTCACGCGGATCATCCGCCGCTACAAACCGGAGATCGTCGTCTGCTTCGACCCCGAAGTCCACTACTTCGAGGATTGGTACATCCAGCACCCGGACCATCGCGCCTCCGGCGAGGCGGCGCTGGCGGCGATTTTCCCCGCCGCGCGCGACCGCCTGACCTTTCCCGAACTGCTCGCGGAAGGATTGGAGCCGCACAATGTCACGGAAGTCTATCTCGCCAGTACCAACAAGCCGAACCGCTGGATTGACATCAGCAGCGTACTCGACCAAAAGATCGAGGCGATGCGGATGCACGAAAGCCAGGTCGGCGACGGCGAGCGTGTCGCAACAATGCTCCGTCTCCGGGCAGCGGACGAGGGCCGGTCGCACAGGCTCGCCTCCGCCGAGGCATATCATGTCATCAACATGGACCCGAGTCGGCGCTACAAGCGGTCGGAACCGACCGCGTGAGATTCCCCTCCCTTAAATCCGCCGGATCGGCCAGCACCGGACATCGAGGCGGCGGGCAAAATGGAGAATGGGCACGGTCTCCGGCAGAGTGATGCCGTGCGCTGCCGCCATGGTATTGACGGCGATCGCCGCGTCAGCGGCTTGCAGGGGCCAGTGCGGATGGTGGATGTCGCCCTGATACAGGTGGCCCCGGCGATCCGTCGTGTACAGACAGTATCGCTCAGTCAGCCAGTGGGCGAGCGTGCCCGGCTCGCTGAGGGCGATGGGCGCGGTCGAGCCGTACATGGCGGTGAATGCGGCTGGTGATGCGCCCCGATGCGTGCGGCGCGACGTATAGCGTATCGCCTCTCCATCAGCACGGACGGACATCCGCGCGATAAAGTACGGCAGGTGATACCACGCCCGCGCCACCGCCACCGCGACGGGGCTGCCCGCGTCGAGGCAAAAGAACCAAACACCCGGCTTCTTCTCCATCGCCCCATGTGGCGTCACATACGTGCGCACGTTCAGTTCCGGGAATGCCCCTGCGACGGGCGAAAACGGTGTGCGACGCAGCCGCACACCCGTCATATGGAACGGCACAACGCCCACCCACGCCGCGCCGTCGAAGGTGTCCACATCCAGACTCGCCGGGATCAGCGGGCGCAGCATCTCTACCGGCACCGGCCAATGTGCGAACAGCAAATCCCGCCACGTCTGGCGTATTGCCCAACGGCCAGGTGGAATCGGTTGTGTCACCGGGTCGCTCAGGACTGTTGTCGTTGATAGAGGCACGGCAGAGCGTCCTTTTGTTTCCCACATGGCCCAAAATCTGGGTGGCGGTGGCCTTCAGCCGGTCGCTACCCTCTCAATCTCTTATCTATTCATACACCACGACGCCCGTTTGGTTCTTCGTGACCCAATCCCAGTCGTAGCTGATGCCGAGGCCGGGGCCGGGCGGGACGGGGATGCAGCCGTTCGCGTCAATTGCATCTAATCCGTCCGCATACTCGTCGGCGTAGATCGGCGGTTTGCCGCCCGCCACTTTCGGGTGGACGAGGCCCATCTCGTAGTAGTTGGTGTTGCGGATCGCTGCCATGCAGGCGCGCTGTGCGGGGCCAGGCGCGTGCAGTTGCACATCCAATCCGAATCCCTCGCAGGCGTGCGCGATCTTCATCACGCCGGTGATGCCCATGTCGTAGTTCGGGTCGGCGTGGACGAGGTCGGTCGCTTCCTGCACCATCAAATCAATGTGCGTCTCGAACCCACGCGCATGCTCGCCAATCATGATCGGCGTGCGGATCAGTTGGCGCAGTTTGCGGTACGCCTGGGCGGAGATACCGCCGTCCTTCATTGGGTCCTCGATCCAAAGGAAATTCGCCTCGTCGCAGGCACGGCCTACCTTGAGCGTATCGGTGAAGGTATTGTATTCGCAAGCCGGATCGAGCATCAAATCGAAGCCGTCGCCGACCGCCTTGCGCGCGGCGAGGACATTGGCGACTTCTTGTTGGATCGGCGCGCGGCCCCACGGATGAATCTTCATCGCCGGGTAGCCCATTTCGCGGCACTGCACGGCAAATGCGGCGAACGCCTCCGGGCTGCTCAAGCCGTCCTTCTGATGGTCGCCGTGGTAGGTGCTGGCGTAGCAGGGCAGTTCAGTGCGCCAGCCGCCGAGCATCTGCCAGACGGGCGCGTCGTACAGTTTGCCCGCGAGGTCCCAGAGGGCGCAGTCCACCGGCCCCATGCCCATCCGGTCGTTCTTGCGGCAGGCGCGCTTGATGTCGTTGTGGATCAGTTCGCGTTCGAGCGGGTTGCGACCAAGCAGGTAGTGCGTGAACATCGGCAGTTGCGCCATTGCCGCCGTGTCGCCGCCGTTGTACTCGCCCGTCACGCCCGCGTCCGTCTCGATCGCGACGATATGCCCCGTGTGCGTGAATGTCGCCCCCGGCTCGTAGACCTGATTGAAGCCGTTGTAGTCCACGCCGAGGTTTTCGACGCTGTACTGGTACTGATGGACGCGGATGCGCGTGATTTTCGGCTGCCGCATGGCTTCCTCCTCATACTCGTGGGCGCGAACGTCGCGAGATGCACCGATCGTGTGTGCCGGGAGCGTACCACACACGTCCGGCACGCGGCACGGGGTTGACCGCTGTGGTAAAAATGCATGTCCTGCCGCAGGGGGATGACATGACGAGGATTGACGGCGGAAGGGGAGCAAATAGAGATGGTTGTCACATCGCGTGCGACGGACGGGCGACAGTTTGTCGCCGAGCGTGCGCGCGTCTGGTTAACGGACGACGCGCCCGCGCCGATTGCGCCCACGTTGCCGGTGATTGATCTCGGGCGGGGCGAAATGGAGCGGCGAACCGCGCCGCACATCATCGCCGCTGTCGCGGATGCGCTCGACCGGGGCGAAACGCACTATACGTCGCGGCCCGGTATCGCGCCGCTGCGCCACGCCCTCGCCGAACGACTCGCGGCGGAGAGCGGCGTTGCGTACGATCCGCACAGCGAAATCCTCATCTCCTCCGGCGGGCAGGAAGGGCTGTTCGTCGCGGTGCAGATGCTCGTCCGCCCCGGCGATGAGGTGCTGCTGGCCGATCCTGGCTACCCGTCTTACAACGATGCCGTCCGCCTCGCCGGTGGCGTCTGCGTGCCCGTCACCGTTGATCCGGCTACCGGCGTTGGCCTGACTGCCGCCGCGATCGAGGCGTGCCTGACACCCCGCACGCGCCTGCTTGTGCTGGTCACACCGGACAACCCAACGGGCGCGGTGATTGGCGGCGACGAACTGGCGAAGATCGCCGCCCTCGCCGTGCAGCACGATTTCCTCGTCCTGTTCGACGAAATCTACAAAGCGTTCGTCTTCGATGGTGCGGCACATGTCAACATCGCGGCGCTCCCCGGTATGCGCGCGCGGACGGTGATCGTCGGCTCGTTCAGCAAGGGGTACGCGATGACGGGCTGGCGCGTCGGCTACGTCGCGGGCGAGGCGCACCTGATCCAGCCGATCACTGATCTGAAACTTGCCCTCTCGATCTGCTCGGCGGCTCCGTCGCAGTGGGCGGCGCTCGCCGCGCTCACCGGCCCGCAGGACGCTGTAGACGAGATGCGCGCCGATCTGGCGGAGCGTCGCGCCGTCCTGCTGCCCGCTCTGACAGCGATGGGCCTCCGGCATGGCAACCCGCGCGGTGCGTACTACGTCTTCGCAGACATATGCTGCACCGGCCTGTCATCTGCCGAGTGCGCACGGCTTTTCCTCGCACACGCCGGGGTACGCACGTTGCCCGGCCACCTATTCGGCTCCGGTGGCGAAGGCTACCTCCGCTTCGCCCTCACCCAACCCGCCCCCATCATCCGCGACGCACTGTCTCGTCTCGCCCCTCTTGTCTGGGAACTGAAAGCACTTGAACCGCAAAGACGCAGAGAGCGCAGAGGACGCGGAGAAGAGAAAGAGGAGAAAGAATTTTGAAGGAATCTTACTTTTCGCATTTTTCTGTGTTCTCTGCGCTCTCTGCGTCTCTGCGGTTCTCCCCGGTTTCGCGCGGTGTGATGGATGAGTAGCACGATTGCGCACGCCGATGCGGCGGGGTTGGTGGACGAGCGGGATGTGCTGATCGAGATCGCCCAGCAGTGGCCGGACGTGATCTCGCTCGGCCTGGGCGACCCAGATTTCGCGACGCCCGCGCACATCGTCGCCGCCGCGAAGGCGGCAATGGCGAATGGGCGGTGCGATCACTACACGCATCCCGCAGGATTGATCGAACTGCGGCGGGCGATTGCCGACAAACTGGCGCGCGAAAATGGTGTGATCGCCGACCCCGAAACGGAAATCACCGTCACGACGGGTGGGCAGGAGGGCTTGTACGCCATCGTGCAGGCGCTGCTCGATCCGGGTGACGAAATCCTCGTACCCGACCCGCGCTACAGTTCGTATGATGCGGCGATTGGCCGCGCGGGCGGTGTGATTGTGCCCGTGCCGACGCGGCAAGAGGACGATTTCGATCTGCGCCCCGATGAAGTGGAGCGGCGGATCACGCCACGCACGAAGGCGATCCTGCTCGTCACGCCGGGCAACCCGACCGCCGGTGTCATCTCACCTACACACCTGCGCCGGATCGCGCAACTCGCCATCGAACACGATCTTGTCGTCATTTCGGACGAGATTTACGAGCAGTTCGTTTTCGATGGCGCGGAGCATTTCAGCATCGGCTCGCTGCCCGAGATGCGGGGGCGGACGATCACCCTCAACGGCTTCTCCAAGACGTACG
Source organism: Thermomicrobiales bacterium (assembly GCA_038238655.1). Classification (GTDB taxonomy): domain Bacteria; phylum Chloroflexota; class Chloroflexia; order Thermomicrobiales; family JALYUS01; genus JALYUS01. The sequence goes on from JBBSFO010000227.1 coordinate 4,748, forward strand.
CGATGACGGGGTGGCGGCTCGGCTACGTCGTCGCCCCGCCCGCCGTAACGCGGGCGATCCGCACGATGAAGGAATCTATCAGCATCGCCGCGCCTGCCATCTCGCAATGGGCAGGCGTCGCCGCGCTCAACGGCCCGCAGGAATGCGTCGCGGCGTTCCGCGCCATCTACGATGAGCGCCGCCACGCCCTAATGCCCGCGCTCGACGCACTGGGATTCACCTACGGCCACCCGTACGGCACGTTCTACATCTTCGCGAACATCGCCTCGACGGGCATGCCCGCCTTCACACTCGCGCGCACATTGCTCGAAGAGGCACACGTCCTGATCTTCCCCGGCACCGGTTTCGGCCCGGCGTGGGGCGATTACCTCCGCTTCTCCTTTCTTCAGCCAACACCCGTACTCATGGAAGCCGTCGCGCGGCTGGAGCGGGTACTGCGGGGGTGAGAAAAAGCCTGCCCCACTACGGCTCGATGATGTGCGCGTCCGCAATACGATCGCAGCGGAAGGTGCGAACGGCGCCCCGGCGGCTGTCGTAGCCGCGAACGGCGACGTGATCGTCTTCCGTCACCCAGATGCGCTCGGGCCAGATGACGCGGGCAGTGATCTGCCCGTCGTCTCGCCGATAGAGGATGCAGACCGGCTCGGCCGTCTCGATCGCATTGAAGATCGTCGCTGCCATCACCGGGTTAAGCCGCTCGCGCAGGATCGCCTCGGAGAGCGACACCGGCAGCGACGGGCGCACCGGCGGCGCTTCGGGAGTCAAATACATGAAATGAACCATCTCGGATGCCATGTTGTGCCTCAACTCTCTGTATCGCATCCACATGGGCGAAACACGCCGCATGTAGAAAGCCTGTTCTACAACGAAGTATACGAACCGACGTGCAAACAGTCAAAATTTTGCTATGCGTTTGCCGCATCCTGATGCGATAAACGGGGCGAAAAATCCATGAAATTCACATGTGGAAGAATCCGCCATCGTGATCGCTTCGTTTAGCCAGATGTGAGGGCTTCGGCGATTGCCTCGTTCGTCGAGATGCCGTGCCCCGCTTCCCACGCGCGTGCGTAGACATCGTCTCCGAGCGTGGCGCGTGCAGCGACGACAGCGCGGCCATAAGCCGGACAATCAACGGGCAGCACGGGGCTATTAGTCGTTTCGCGGCATGCGTCGGCGGCGCCGAAGAGCAGTGCCGCCGACGCCGATGCCCCCCGCTCGCTGAACATCCGCGTCACGCGCTCCAGGCATTCCGCGACGCCGATCAACGTGCCAACCGTGCGGAAATGGGGAAGGCTGGCGCGGTAGTGCGCCAGCGCGTCGTCCGCGTCGCCGGTGGCGGCGGCGATATCGCCGAGGGTGCGATGGCAATCCGCGATGCCCCAATGGTCGCCGATCTGCTCCCGCAACGCTAAACTTTCTTCCGACAGCGACCGCGCGCGCTCGTATGCACCGGCGTCGTAGGCGAGCAGGGCGCGCTGATTGAGGACGATGCTGATGCCGCGCGTGTTTTTCAGGTCTTGATACAGGGTGAAGCTTTCTTCGATGTACGGCGTCGCCGTCGTTGGCTCGCCCCGGTCGCGCGCCATGTGGCCGAGGTTGCCGAGCGCCATCGCCAGGCCGAGCGCATCCCGCTCCTGCCGCCAGAGCGGGATTGCTTCCCCAAGCAGTGTTTCCGCACGGGCATAGTCGCCCTGGAAACGAACGAGACGACCGAGGTTCGTCAGCGTCTCTGCGATACCACGGCGATCATTGATCGCACGGCGGATCGCCAGACTCTCGGCGTAGTACGTGATCGCGCGCGGATAGTCGGTGCGGACGAGCGCGGCCCGGCCAAGGCTGTGGAGCGCGTGAGCGATGCCGCGTCGGTCGCCGGTACGACGGTAAATAGCCAGCGATTCCGTCGAGCAGGCATCTACCAGCGCGGTCTCCCCTTGCCGGGTGGCGATGACCGCCAAATCTTCCAACGCCCGCGCGCGGGGTAGTGCCGCGCTGTTAGCCTGATCGCCCGGTCTGCGCGCTTCATGCTGCGGATTGTGCATCTCGATTGCTCGTAATTGGTGTACGGCACGCACGATCATTCTTTCACTGACCGCGCGTCGCAGCAAGCGAATTGCGGGGCGGGCTAGACGACATGCATATCGCTGCTCCGCCAGATTGGGCGCGTCAAGCAGGTTGGGCCGCCCTCGCGGTTCAGGCTGATCTCTTCACCCGCGTATTCGCGCACGGTGCAGCCCGCCGCCCGCAGCGCCGCGCTGGTGACAGGGTTGCCCGCCGCCATGATGACATCGCGCGGTGCGACGGCGAGGACATTGCAGCCGAGGGTCGGGAACTCCGCGTCCGGCACGACGACCTGCCGGATGTCGCGCTCCGCCAACAGCCGCATTAGCGGGATGGGCATGAGCGGTGGGTAGACGACCGCCAGGTCCTCCGCGACGGGGCTGATTAACGACAGGAGATGCAAACACTCCGCCGGGCCGCGCCAGTGTGGCAGCGGCAGAGCGATGACGGTTACGCCGAGCGGCGCGAGCAGGTCCCGAAGTTGGACAATCGCGGCATCGTTCGTCCGGTAGGAGAGGCCGACGCATAGCGTGTCATGGTCGAGCCAGAGGGTGTCGCCGCCGTCCATCGTCGCCTCGCCGCCAACGGTACCGAGGATCGGTACGCCGATTTCGCCGAAGGCGCGGCGCATCGCCTCGTCCTCGCCGCGCCGGAGTGGCTTCCCCGGCTGCCCGATGATCGCCCCGCGTCCGTGACGATTGCGGGGTCGTAGACGAAGATCGCGTCCAATAGGTCTGTCGGGACGGGGACGATTTCGTCTTCGTAGAGTACTTCCGCGCCAGAGGCCGCGACGAGCGCGACGAAGGCCGCGTGTTCCTCCCGCAGCCGCTCTGCATCTGGCGCGTGGAGGTAGCCGAACTCTTGCCAACGTGCGGCATCAGCGGCGCTCTCCGTGGGCCGCTTGACCATTACCCGCTTGAGCGGTGCGACGAGGGACTGACTGCCG